>NZ_JBQCJW010000001.1:0-231172 GCF_051967575.1 Solibacillus silvestris | reverse complement strand
ATTCGTCTCGACCTCCGTGTATTTTACTTAATCATATCACGTTAGCTCGGTACGACATCTATCCTAACAGAGGGGGTGGGCGACAATGGGAAAGTTAGTGATTGGATTTGGCAGATAGATCCGCTAGATGGAACAAATAATTTTGCGATAGGGCTACCTGTCTTTTCTTCTTCCTTAGTATTACTACATAAAAATATACCAGTATTAGCGATAATATATGAACCAATATTAAATAGATTATTTATTTCTAATATAAATAAAGGTACATATTGCAATGAAAAATCTATTCTTATGGAAGATACTGAAAAACGAAAAAAGTTGACTGTTGGATGGATTCAAAGTCATGAGGTTCAAAATGATCAAAATGCAGTAAAATTAAGACAACACATAGACTTAAATTGCAAAAGGATGATACGACTTTGGGCGCCAACAATCCAATGGTGTATGTTGGCCAAAGGAGATTTAGATGGAATAATACTATATAATTCACCCGGAGAAGATTTATTACCAGGGGTACTTATGGTTAAGGAAGCTGGAGGAATTGTAATTGATTACGATGGTAATGATTTTACTGGGTCGGAGAAAATACCGTATTTAATAGCCTGCCATCCGAATAAAAAAGGTATTTTGCTTGAGCTAGTTAATGAAGGGTTGCATAGTAAATTTTATACCGAGAAATTAAATAAATGATGAATAAAGCTTAGGGGGAAAGCCCCATGTTATTTCATCAGTATTTTTGAAAAAGGACGACAACATTTCCGGCATGATTTAGATTAATTAATAACTTCAATTTAAAAAGCAATGGAGATAATAACAATCTAATATTGAGAAGCACATATAGTACAGACGTCTAGGTGAATACTAGGCGTTTTGATTTTTAAGAAAAAAGCTCAAACTTGTATGAGAGAAAACGACACTATGTACCAATGAAACTTAATAGATCCGCATAGGTTATTTTGCTAACTTAAACGTTAAACGAGATATGTTATGTCCATGACTCCATATTACATCCATCCGTATCTTACTCATCTGCATCCAAAGTAGTCGGACGCAGGGTCTTTTCACATTAACGGGTTACTTGGGATGTTGCCTAAGAAAAACACTTAAGCAGAATGTTTCCAAAAGATTGACGTAGACCTACTATTTTCACTTTACAGTTTACTGATTATTTTCCTGCTAAAGCGAGTCAATTAATCGCCCACTAAATTTATTTACGATACCAGCCTTCTTCAAAGTTAAGACCCAATAGTTTTCCGAACTGAATACCGAATGGAATGAACGCAGATCCCCATGCCGTAATAATGTTCCCATCTTGCACCACTAATTCATCTATATAATTCGCATCTTCGAATAAACCAGAACTTTTTCTAACCTCATCCATTAAACCGACTGTAAAATTTTTATTCTTTAGTAATCCCGCTTTTGCCAGTAAGGCAGGAGAACTAGAAATACTCGCAATAATGAATTTGTCTCGATCTGCTAGTTTTTTAATGAAATCTATATATGCTGGATTTGTAAGAACATTAGAGATGTCCATACATCCAGTTAATAGAAGACTATCCAATGTATCATAATCAACTTGATCGATAGTTAAATCTGCTATTAAAGTTAGACCCGCTTCTCCCCTGACTGGTTCACTGTCTATTGAGATAATACTGATAGGTTTGGTACCTTGCATTAAAATTGATAAAGCTGTTGTTAATTCATATTCGCTAAAATCAGGATAAATGAGAACTGCCGTTTTTTTCATGGAAATGCCTCCCTTTAATGCACTAAAACTTCTTATTAATTCAAAACACATATAAATTATACGTTTATAAACAAATAATGGCAATTTAATCTTTTGATTCATAAAATATTACTGCGCACATGTTTGAAAACAAATTTTATTGTAACGGTGGGTTAAACATGCTTTAGCAGCGACAATTTAATATTTACCACATAAGCTATAATCGCAATAATTGCCAAAAAACCAAATACCGTATTAATTCCGTAAGCTGTACCAAGCAAGCCCAATAAAGGACTTATTATAACAACACTCCCTTGATTGATAATCATTCGGAAACTGGCCATTTTACCATTGAACTTGCGATCTGTATTAATTTGCTGTATCGCTTGATAATGGCTTCTAATCCAAGTAGTCAGCATGCCTATCATAAATAAGCTAGTGCCAACAAAAATAAATTGCGTGCAAAATGCACATAGCATAAGACAAATACTAAGTAAAACAAATCCCCATTTTGAAAATGCCTTTTCGAATGCTTCCAAATATTTCGTCGTACAAAATCCTAGAACAATCCCTCCAATTGTTAGGGAGATTTGCAAATATCCATACATTTCCGACTTATTTGTGAAGGTTTCATACGTATAAGCTGCCAAAAAACCTGTCGTACAATGTGTAATCACTTGTCCAGAACCTAATAATATAAAAAGCTTTATAAAAATAGCTTTTGATTTGGCATAGCGAAAGCCATCTTTTATATCTTGATGAATATTGATCTTTTGTCGAATTCCATCTGATGAATGATAGGGGAGTTGAAATGAAACAGCGAATGCAATGATAATCATAAAAATCATCATAACGAAAATATATGAGATGGAATATAACAGGAATTGACTGGCAATAAACGCGCCAATGACCCCGCCTAATATGGAGATAGAAGCAGATTTAGTGAACATGTATTTTAATTTTCCGGCTTCATAAAGGTGTGTCATGTAAACTTGTACGGAAGGCCTAAATATACTTCCAGCTAATTGCATCATCATTTGTGCGATAAACAATAGAAAGACAGTTTCTGAAAGGAAGCTTAATATAGTGAAGCTTATTGCGGAAAACATTGTTGCCAAAGAAATTTGCATCATCTTTTTTGCATCCCACCGATCCACAATTGCCCCAATATAAATATTCGTTAGTAAACTTGGCAAAAATCCAAAACTTACATAAATGCCTGTTATCGTAGCACTGCCTGTAGAAGCAAATATAGTCCAGGAACTGACGACCAAAAATGCCCCGCTTATAAAATCTAATGAGAATTGAATAAAAATGAATCTTTTTGCAAATAGCATGATTTACTCACCGACCTTTTGCTTTATAATAAAAGTATAAAGAGGACGTGGAATTTTAAAAATGGACATTTTATATTAAGATGTCCCCTTTTATAAATGGAGGTGGTGGAGCATATGTATAGCTTGCTGAAATTATCGTTATTGGACTCAAAGCAATTATCGATCAAAGAAATAGCTAAGGAATTAAATCTCAGTCCCAAACAAACTGTCCGTAAATTAAAGCAATATGAGCAGCAAGGAGTTCTAACGTATATTCCGGGAAAGGGAAGGGGCAATAAATCCGTCATAAAATGGCATAAAAATGTGAAGCAAATTATAAAAGAAAATTCAAGAAATCCACAGTTTAGAGTAAAAATGTTCAAACAGTTGGAGTTCGAGGACTTGCCGGAAGCATTTTTTGCTAATTTATTTTCTGCATTATTTTTACCGTACAGCGGAAATCGCAATGCATTAATAGTCCCTGTTTATAACAAAGAGATAACAGTCAATCCTTTAAAAATTAGGGATACAGAATGTGCATGGATTGCCATGCATCTTTATAGTCGTTTAATTGATCGGAACGGAAATGGAGATTTAGCTTATCATTGGGAACAAAGCGGAAATCATCATGCATTTTATATCCGGACAAATTTAGTTTGGCATAACGGGGAGCGTATGACGATGGCTCAAATTGTGACCTCCCTGGAGAATTCCTTTCACCATGGAAAATACAAATTTCATGGACAAAAGATGAGAGGCATCACTTTTTCGGGAAACCGCTTAATTTTTTATTATGAAGGGGAACTTGAGGAATTGTTGCTCGTATTAGCCCAAGTTGAATTCAGTATTCAATATGAACAGCTTTATTCTGGCGCTTTTAATATGAAACGTACTGCAACAGATCGTTATGAGCTAACGAGCAACAAAAATTATTATTTGGCCAAGCCGCTTATTCCGAATATTATTCTTCAAACAATACCATCGCAGTTAACAAGAAAAATCACGCTGGATAGGCAAGCGGAAAGATGTTTGCATGAACAATTAGAATTTAGTAGTGTATTTTATCTTTATTACAAAGAAAATTTGCCATCTGCAGAAAAACAAAAGATAGAACAGTTTTTCGCATACTTTGCAGTAGAAGTGTCACGGCTAGATGACACGAAGAAAGCATTGCAAACATATGCGGAGACTAAGTCATGTCTTAATAGGGAAATTAACGTGGGCTTTTTAGTCAACAAAATCAAATACATAGAGCTATTAAAGCAACTTGGGCACCCTCATCTGCATGTTACGCTTCTATCGGCAGGAGAAGTTAATGACCTGGAATATTTATCTGCTTTTGATTGCGTCATTGTTCCGCTGTATAGAGAACATCAACTAGAAGAAAATGATTTGTTGCTAACGAAATTTTCTGTAAAAATTCCACTCTATGAATCATACCGTAAAATGTATTATCCTAATAATTTCATTCGAAAAGGGCATGATCTATACGGCTACCCAAATCTAATAGAAAGCTGTTTAATCGATTAATGCTTTTTATCAAAATCAGCGTGTGACTAATAGCTTTATTGCATCTGCTTTCTGTTGGAAACTAGGGAAATAGATTCTGTATAATGTTTGGCTTACTTGTAAAAGAGAGTGTGCTTATGGATGGTAAATTTGTTTAAGGAAAGCTATACAATAAATCTAGGATCCGTTTTATTCCAATTATTGGTGATAATCTTATTAGCAGCGAGTTCCTTTGGTGTGGAGCATTTGAAAAAGGCTAAGTTTTAAAATGGAAAGTGAGGATATACCTTGAATACTATATTTATACATGGACTTGGGCAGAATCCTTTATGCTGGCAACCTACCATTACTTATTTACCTAAGCAGCCGACGATTGCATGTCCTAACTTGTTTGATTTATGTGCGGAAAAAGATTTTACCTATGATAAACTTTATGCTGCTTTCGTAGCTTACTGTCATAAGTTCACTCCGCCATTAAATCTTTGTGGTATTTCACTTGGTGCCATATTAGCATTAAATTATGCGATTGATTATCCGAAGAAGGTTATTTCACTTGTGTTAATTGCAGCTCAATTTAAAATGCCAAATTTATTAATGATGTGCCAAAGTTTTATCTTCAGTATTCTTCCTGAAAAATATTTTTTGAAATCCGGACTGGAAAAAAACTTTATGATTCAACTTAGTAAATCCATGCTAGATTTGGATTTTAGTGAAGGATTAGAACATATAGCATGCCCTGTTTTAGTTGTATGTGGAGCTAGCGATTTTGTAAATCGAAAGGCTGCAAAGATATTGACAGCCCGTTTATCGAATGCAGATTATAATATTATTGAAAATACTGGGCATGAAGTAAATATAGAAGCCCCTCAGTCATTGGCATTAGCTATCGGAGGATTTTATGGACAAGTAAATTCTTCTGATGCAGAATCCGGTTTTTCAGCTAGCGCTAGTGATTGCAGAAAATGCTTTTAAACTTACTTGCAATGATGGACATTGAATAACACGATAATGATTAATCTCATAATTCCAACGTCCTTTCAATATTAGAGCGTATGGAATTTGCAGTAGCCGTCAATGCAAAAAGCCTTCGAAAGTGAAGGCTCATAGCTAAAGCTGGGAGTGAGGGATCCGGGGTTTATGCATGGGGGCACACTCCAGCTGCTTATTCATTTAAGTTATAGGGTTATATTTTCAGGGCTTTTCTGTTTCTTTAGTAATTGTAATATTCATCCAGCCGAATAAGATGGTCATAACCGGGCTCAATAGGCAGAAAAAGGCGAATGGTACGTATTCAAGTACGGAAACATTAAGCGTGGATGCGATAAATAGTCCGCACACGCTCCATGGAACGAGCGGATTAATCACCGTGCCGGCATCTTCAATTGTACGTGCCAAGTTTTTTGGATGAAGGCTGAGCGCTTTAAATTTTTCTTTAAATGCCTCGCCTGTCAACAACAGTGATAAATACTGCTCGCCAATCGTTAAGTTAATGCCGATTGCGGTGAATGCAGCGCCGGTAATGACAGAACCGATTGACTTTAATTGATTTTGCAATGTTTCAAGCAATGTTTGGATAATGCCGAGTGTAAACAAAAGCCCGCCCATTGACAGAGAAAGCACAATCAAAATAATTGTGAACAGCATGCTATTCATACCGCCGCGCGATAATAACGAATCGATCGCTGCCACACCTGTTTCCATCGAATAGCCATTATATAAAATGGAAAATAACTCATTTAGCGGCATCGCACTATGAATGTAGGAAAGGATGATGCCGCAAACAGCGCTAATGGCTAATGTCGCAATGCTCGGAATTTTAAATAATGTACAAATAACCAAAATAATTAATGGCAATATCGCATACCAGTGAATCAAATTTGTTGCGCGCAATGTTTCTTTATACGTGCTAATTAACCCTGTGTCGATATGCTGGCTGTTCGGCGAAATCACTGCATAAACAGTAAGCGAAATGACGAAAGCCGGTATTGTAGTATACATCATATTTTTAATATGTGTAAATAAATCAATGCCAGCAACAGTCGCCGCCAAGTTTGTCGTATCGGATAATGGAGACATTTTATCTCCGAAGAAGGCCCCTGAAACGATTGCCCCGGCTGTAATGACAAGCGATGCATCAATCGAACTTGCAACACCAAGCATCGCTACACCAACCGTTGCCACTGTAGTTAGCGAACTGCCGATTGCTGTACCGATAATGCTTGTAATTATAAAGGCGATTGCATAAAAAAAGCTGGCGGAAACAATGGAAATTCCTAAATACAATAATGTCGGAATCGTCCCGCTAATCAGCCAGCTGCTAATTAAAACACCGATTAATAGGAAGATATAAATCGCCCCGATGCTTGTGGAAACAGAAGCAATCATGCTTTGCTCCAGCGTGCGGTAGGGCACTTTTTTTATAACGCCATAAACAATGAGCACCATAATCGAAATCAAAATCGGAATATGCGGCACACTGCCTAGCTTCATAATGCAATAGGATATAAGAGTAATAATAAAAAGCATAATAATAAGAGCTTCAAATAAATGTGGCTTTACATGCTGTTTTTCATTCATGATGACGAAACCTCGCTACCTAATTTTGCGCTTCAACGCGTCGAAGTACGAAAGTAAGTGTAGCATTTTATATTGGAAAAGGGAAGAGGGAAATGGCGGAACTTCATTCAGGAGCATTCTGATGCGCAAGACCGTGGCAATGCTAGCTAATGTTTCATAAATTAAAGGCACAAATCGAATTGTTCGGTTTGTACCTTTATTTTCATTCAGCAGAATTCACTCGTGTAATACTTTTTAAAATTATTCAGCTAACATAATCTTTTCCAACTCTAATGGCTCGATATATGTATCTCCTTTGTATGCGCGCATATTGCCGCCTGAAATTTCATCGATCAATAAAATTTCGCTCGTTTTTGCGTCACGTCCAAATTCCAGTTTAATATCATAAAGCGTTAAGCCTTTTTTCGATAACTCTGAAGCTATGAATTTGGAAATTTCGATTGTCCGCTCTTTTAAAATCGCATATTCTTCATGTGTCAAAATATTCAGCATCGCAAGTGCGTCTGCGGAAATTGGCGGATCTTGACGCTCATCATCTTTAATCGTTACTTCAACAAACGCATCTAAATCTTGGCCTTCTTTTGTATACGCACCGTAGCGTCTTAAAAAAGAACCGACTGCTTTAAAGCGGCAAATTACTTCCAATCCTTTTCCGAAAACAGTCGCCGGTTTTACAGTCATTGTTGCTTCTTCATAATTGGCTTCTACATAATGTGTTGGAACGTTTAATGAATTTAATTTAGAGTAGAAGAAAGAAGTTAGCTTTAAGCCTGCTAAGCCCGCCCCGTCAATCGTTAACCCGACAGTGTTTGCCCCTGGATCAAATACGCCGTTTTCTCCCGTGACATCATCTTTGAATTTCAATAAATAAAGTTCATTCTCAAGTTTGAATACATCTTTAGTTTTGCCTATATACATTAATTCCACGTAAAAAACCTCCAATATAAATTCTTTTTAAATTATAACACGAATATTTGAGACGTAAATATAAAATAATGTTCGTATTTTAAAGAAGGACGTCTAACCTCTTTTGTTAGGGTGATATTTGTTTTCAAAGTAATGGTAACATTTGCTATACTGTTTTTAAGGCAAAGGAGTGGTCAATATGGTTGAGACGTATAAAAATATAGCTGTGGCAGTAGACTTTTCAGAAAAGGCGAAAATTGCTTTTGAGCGCGGTGTACGCATTGCAAAATTAACGAATGCTACATTGCATTTAGTATGTGTTATTGATACACACTCTTTCGGTTCAGTGGAAGCATATGATTTAAAGTATGCAAAGGCACTGAAAGAAAAAGCGGTGGATCATTTAAAAGAATTTCAGGAGCAAGCAGTGCAGGCGGGAGTGGCGAATGTTCAAATTATAGTTGAAGAAGGTTCACCAAAAGTTATTTTAACAAGCTTAGCTGAATCGGATTTGATTATCGTTGGGGCAACAGGTTTAAATCGTGCAGAACGCTTCCTGCTAGGCTCAGTATCGGAAAATGTCGTGCGAAATGCAAAATGTGATGTTCTAGTCGTACGCTAAGTAAAACAAAACCCGTAAAATCCAGCAATGGGATCTACGGGTTTTAAATTTGCTAGTAAACACCTTCGACTAGCATTCCATTGGCTACCTTAATAAATCCTGCTATATTTGAGCCGACAACTAAATTTCCTTCATAGCCATATTTCTTGGCAGCTTCTGTGCTTTCATTGAAGATGGACTTCATAATGTCATGCAATTTATTGTCCACTTCCTGGAAAGACCAATAATTGCGCCCGGAGTTTTGAGCCATTTCCAACGCAGACACCGCAACTCCGCCCGCATTGGCCGCTTTGCCAGGACCGAATAAAACATCGCTATCCAAAAATTCATTGATCGCTTCTAAATTGGATGGCATATTTGCACCTTCCGCGACAACTTTCACACCATTTGCGATTAACGTTCGTGCTTGCTCACCGTTAATTTCGTTTTGTGTTGCACAAGGCAGGGCGATATCGCATGGAATTGTCCAAATGCCTTCACAGCCTTCTGTATATGTTGCATTTGGACGATATGTTACATATTCTTTAATACGCTTTCCTTGAACTTCTTTTAACTGTTTAACAACTTTTAAATCAATGCCTTCCGGGTCATAAATATAGCCAGATGAATCTGAGCAGGCAACGACCTTTGCCCCGAAGTGCTGTGCTTTTTCAATCGCATAAATCGCCACATTCCCGGATCCGGAAACAACAACTTTTTGGTTAATGAATGATTGCTTTGCTTCGCGCAGCATTTCGCCCACAAAATAAACCAACCCATATCCTGTAGCTTCCGTCCGTCCTAATGAACCGCCGTAGCCAGGCTTTTTCCCAGTCAAAACGCCGGCTTCATACGCGCCGCGAACACGCTTATATTGTCCCCATAAAAAGCCGACTTCACGAGCACCTACACCAATATCCCCGGCTGGAACATCGACATCCGGTCCGACATAACGGTATAATTCAGTCATAAATGCTTGGCAAAAACGCATAATTTCCGCATCAGACTTGCCTTTAGGGTCAAAGTCGGCACCTCCTTTACCACCGCCGATCGGCTGACTAGTCAATGCATTTTTGAAAATTTGCTCGAACGCTAGAAATTTCATGATGGATTCATTTACAGTGGGATGGAAGCGTAAACCGCCTTTATAAGGTCCGATTACGTTATTGTATTGTACACGGTAGCCGCGGTTGACTTGAACTTGATTTTGATCATCTTGCCAAGCGACTCGGAAGGAAATAATGCGATCCGGCTCCACAATTCGCTCTAAAATATTGTGCTTTATATATTCCGGGTGCTGCTCGAATACAGGCACTAATGAGAGAAAGATTTCTTCCGCAGCTTGCAAAAATTCCGGTTGATGTGCATTTTTTAATTTTAACTTTGAAAATACAGCATCAACATATTGTTGAGCAACTGTAATTGTTGAAATAGTCGTCATATTGTAACCCCCAAATTTGTTAATAGTTATACATTATTATGAATTATCAAACAATTCAATTGTATTTTATGTAACACGAGTACACAAAAATCATGTAAAAAATAGAAAACGTTTTCATTTTATTATATTAAAATAATTAAATGTCGTTATTTTTGGAAAGGATGAAGAGCCATTTTACAACTTTTAATTGATGCAGATGCATGTCCAGTTGTTGATTTAGCGCTGTTTGTTTCATCTCAATATGAGATTAGACCAATCTTATTCTGCGATACATCTCACCGTATCGAACGTGATAATGTAAAAACTATTATTGTGGATAAAGGACCAGATTCAGTCGACTTTAAGCTTTTAAGCAAGCTTAAACGGGGGGATCTTGTTATTACAGGTGATTATGGGCTTGCTGCGATGTGTATAGCAAAAGGGGGGATTGTCGTTAATCATCATGGGAAAGAACTGACGTCTGACAATATAGATCAGCTGTTGGCAATCCGGTATGAAAGTGCGAAAATAAGACGTGCAGGGGGTCGTACAAAGGGACCGAAAAAGCGCACGGAAGAAAATAATTTGGTGTTTGAAAGGAAATTTCGACAAATTTGTGAACGTGCGATTTTATTGAAGGAGGAGAAAGAACATGAGTGAACAAAAATCCGTCGAAAATACTTTAATGGAACGCTTTCCGCTTATTGAAAGGCTGCAGGCGCAACAATATGTGTTTTGGGTAAATACTCAACTATCAACTGGTAAGCCAATCAATTCTTCTATTTCAATGGAGATGGTTCGTGAGGCGGAAGAAAAATTACAGCGTTTTTCTTCTTATATAAAGGTTGCCTTTCCTATTACAAAGTTTTCGAATGGACTCATTGAATCAGATTTAAAAGAAATTGCTGCGATGAAAAAATTAATCGAAGGTCGCCGCGGATTTGCCATACCGGGGACGCTTATGCTGAAATGCGATCATGCACTGCCTATTGCTGGTTCCATAAAGGCACGTGGAGGTATCTATGAAGTATTGAGCTTTGCGGAGAAGTTGGCGATTGAAGCAGGACTTATCTCAAAAACAGATGATTATGCCAAATTTGCGGATGAAGCGTTGCGTAACTATTTTAGTCAATATAAAATAGTTGTGGGCTCTACAGGCAATTTAGGGCTAAGCATTGGTATTATGAGTGCGAAATTGGGCTTCCAAGTGACGGTGCATATGAGCAGTGAGGCGAAGCAATGGAAAAAGGATCTGCTTCGTGAAAGAGGGGTCGAAGTAATTGAGCATAGCACGGATTATACAGAAGCTGTTGCACAAGGAAGGCTCTCCGTAGAACAAGATGCCAACGCCCATTTTGTTGATGATGAAAACTCAATGGACTTATTTTTGGGCTATAGTGTGGCAGGGTTGCGGTTGGAGAAACAATTGAAGCAGGCAAAAATGAAGGTTGATGCACATCATCCACTGTTTATCTATTTACCTTGTGGAGTCGGTGGTGGTCCAGGAGGCATTGCCTATACACTTAAACAGATTTACGGCGAGCATGTGCATATTTTCTTCGGGGAACCGATGCAGTCGCCATGTATGCTGCTCGGTTTGATGACAGGGCTCCACGATCAAATTAGCGTAGCGGATATTGGGTTGACAAATAAAACAGAAGCTGATGGATTAGCTGTAGGACGGCCATCACGATTTGTCGGGACACTAATGGAATCCGTACTAAGCGGATGCTATACTGTGGACGACAGCTTTTTGTTTAGAAGCTTAAAAGGGATGTTCGAAACAGAAAACATTTTCATGGAGCCTTCAGCACATGCCGGGGTTTACGGGCCGATTGAATTAATGATGCAAGGTGCTGCCTATTTGGAAAAGCATGGGCTTGCAGACAAAATGGAAAATGCTACACATATTATTTGGTCAACTGGCGGCGATCTTGTACCAGAAGAATTACGCCAGCAATATTTACAGACAGAGATTTAGAAGGGAAAGTCGCTTGTGGTTATTTTTATTGTTATTATAGCTTTTTTCGCAGCAGGAATGCTCGATTTAAAGTTGCGTAAGAAGTTTAATATCGAAAAAAACGAAAAATTCATGGATCAGTATGTAGGCATTTGGCATTTTGCTTCCGAGCTTATTTTATGCTTCCTGTTTTTATCGTTTATTACAGTCAATTTATTTGATCAAACAACGATTTACGCGTTATTGTTCGCATTTATAATGATTTTATTTATGTTGAGGGGCTTGTTTGAATTTTGGTTTAGAAGAGAGAAACGCAAGCATATTTTATCGTTTACGTATGTGACGTTATGTGCGATATGCAGTGTGGGAATAGCATTGTTTATGTAAAGAAAAAGGTGCTGTCACGAAAAGAATCGGTTCTTTAGTGGCAGCACCTTTGTATATAGTGGCTTATTTTGCTGAGGGTCGACGTTTAAACGATAAAAAATATTTTCATTTATCCCGGATTTTCGGGGATTTCTTTTTGGAGAATCCTTTTTATTGATGGTACTGAATTTCCTCGACGGTTGCCTCGACTTCGGAACGGGATATTTTTTCGCGCCCTTCACGCATCGCCTGCAATGTTTTATGGGCTAAAGCGAGCGGTAATCGGCAGAACAGCTTAATGGAGCGTTTGTCTAAATCTTTCATATAAAGGTCCGCCTTGGCTAAGTTTTCCTCTGCATATGCGAATAGCTCAGCGCGTGTCCAGCCATCCGGCACGAAGCTAACGCCGCGCTCGTCTAAATCTTCTTGCTCGTTTCGTAAAATATTCACAGCCTGCAAGCCGCGGCCATATCCGATCGCAAGCTCCCGATCTGTTTTCGTGCCCGCACTCCATTCCCAAAGCTCTGACAGCATCACACCTACTAGACCGGCGACATAATATGTATAGTCGTCCAAATCTTCCTTCGTATGCACTTGCCAGTTCGCAAGGGCCCATTTCGCCATTCCCTCTGCCATTTCGCTAGTTGCGGATGTGACGATCGCCCGTGCATCTTGTGGGCAAACCTCCAACCAGTCCGCCAAGCGCAATGTAACTTCCGGCATTTTATCTGCTATGGGTGCCAATGCTTCATTATAAGCCGCGATGTCCAATACAGGTGCCTTCAATAGCTCAGCCACTTTTAATAATGCCTCGTTTTTCGCTTCTTTGGAAACATCTTCATGGTCTTCGATTTCATCAATGGCGCGCATCGCTAAATATGCCGCCGCAACCGTTAATTTCAATTCTTTATCTAAAAAAGTAATGGGAATATAAAATGTACGGCTCGTCTCTTTTAAAACGCGCATCGCATCTTTTTGTAATTGTTTCGTTGTCATCAGGGAGACATCCTCCAATCTAAATTGCATCCACCTCTTATCGTAACGCAAATTTGCGAAAAGGGAAAATAAAAGTTCTGTTAACGTTTCAGGGTTTGTCTATTCAAAAGAGGTACCGGGAACAAATGCTATGGGAGATAGAAAGTTTTGGCTTGAAAGTGGAACTCGTGCAGGGAAGTAATAAGTTTTGGCTCGAAAGTAGAACGGATGCTGGGTAAAGTAGAAAGTTTCAGCCTTAAAGTAGAACGAGGCCTGGGAGGTGGAAAATCTCGGCTTGAAAGTAGAACGGCAGCCGAGGAAAGTAGAAAGTTTTGGTACAAAAGTAGAACAAATGCAGTGGAAAGTAGAAAGTTTCAGCCTTAAAGTAGAACGAGGCCTGGAAAGTGGAAAATCTCGGCTTGAAAGTAGAACGGCAGCCGAGGAAAGTAGAAAGTTTTGGTGCAAAAGTAGAACAAATGCAGTGGAAAGTAGAAAGTTTTGGTGCAAAAGTAGAACAAATGCAGGGTAAAGTAGAAAGTTTCAGCTCTAAAGTGGAACGAAGCACGAAAATTAAAAAAACGGCATAATGGAAATCCATCTTTAGTTATAAAAATCAATCGAAGTATCCCCATTAAATTTTCCTTCTATGCAAACTTTACATACTCGCAATCAACTTCGCAAACATATAAAAACTGCCATTAATGAAGCAAATAATTAAAGCGGAAAATGCATATGCCTTACTATTTTTAAATTCATAAATAAAGGTAACAAAACCGAGAATCAGCAGCCCAATCCAGCTGCTCTCCCATAATATATTTGCTGTTTTATCAGGAAAAAGCGTGAAAACTCCTGTTAAAAAACAGGCCCAAACGACGACCGTTAATGCTAAGAAAGTATAGCTTAATTTAGCTGGCTTTACTGTATCACTCCCTATGAAATAAAGAGTGAAGGCAATGCAAACACCTATAACAGCAACAATCAGAAATAGAATGGACATACAGCCACCTCCAATATTTAGGCAATGAACTTCGCGAACCATGCAATATAATGCGCAGCAGGAATAAAGAGGGCTTGCGCAAGAAGTGTCCCTAAAAATCTTGAGCTCATCATCATAATGGAAGCCCTTTTTAAATGCGTATAGCTACCTCGATTATTAATGACTGCGTCTGCAAGCAGTGATATTTTTGGGTCGATGAAAACAATTAATAGCATTGTCCCGATACCGTTCACAAGTCCGGAAGCCATAATGGCCGTCGTTTTATATTCCGGTACTAATAAACTAGCGTACAATGCGGAAAATACGCCCGTTGTATAAACCGCGGTCACGACAACATTAATAAGAAACAGCTTTTTAGGGATATCCTTTAAACCAATGCCTCGTAAATATGAATAATTTGGCTTGCGGATATGTTTTACTGCACGCCGTATATATTCCAAAGACAAGCCTTTTTTGAATAATGCAGGAATAGAGCCGCGTTCAGCCACCAAATGAATGATTGCTCTAGAAAAAATGGCGACAAAGGTAGGGATAAGGAGCATTCCTAATAAGGTGCCTAATGAAGCGGAACCGAGAATGAACCGAAACTGATTTTCGACAAATGGCAGTGCGTTATCTGGCGGCGCGTTATCGATTAAACTTCCGGTAAAAGGCTGTTGCATCATATTCGATAACCTTGATACCATTACCATAATATTGAAAAGTGAAAGTGCTGATGCCAATAAACGTGCACGAGCCCCGGATAAGCGAACAGCATAAGCCAGTGTTTCAATCGAATGAATAATCAAAATAAATAGCGCGATTATAATAAGTTTTCCTGTTATTAGTTCCATTTTACACAAACTCCCAATAGTGTTTTGAGATTTGACGTTTAGTAATGGAAAATGGTTTCCTGTCCAAGTTTTCTGCTTGCTCTAATTCTAGTAGCGATACTCTGTGCAAAGGTTTATTACCTATTTGCCCAAATAAGATTTGATTTGCTTCATATGATGAACGTCATGCTCCATCAATCCTTTAAAATAAGAATACAGCGATAATGTAGATTGATTAATTTTTAATTCAGCCAACCAATCTTCTTCAGGGAGTTCGTTTAATGTCTCAATTAATTCTGTTCGTATACGAATACACTTTTTAATTGTATGGGGGATATCTTCATTTCTGACAAGCTGAACTGAACGCAAATTCAATAGATCGGCATTCGGGCTGGGCGGCAGCTCACTGTTCGTCAATAAATACGGGATTCTCTTTTTTAAAACAAATTCATCCCAAGGGTAAAAGTGGCCAATTATTTCTATGACAGACCATTTACCATCATGGATAGGAGTCCTTAAAACATCTTCATTTAATTTTTCTAAGCTTTGTATGAAAGTTAGAAAGTTTTTCTGATGCCTGATGATTTCGAACTTCTCTTTAAGGATAATAACCACCTCGAGTAGAGTTATTTTTCTATATAATATAGTAATAACTAATGATTTAAATATAGATTCTGTCATAGCGAACAAACCTATCTATTTTAAATTAGTTATTTTTGTAAAATAAATCTTCACGCATAAATATAGAGTTAAGTTTGTAATGGACGAGCTTTATGCAATGTTTTTCTGCTACTTCCTTTTTAATATTTTATAGTCTTTGGGATTCGATTGAAATAGTTGATTCACCAAGTTCATTATTTTTTATTTGTATCACAATTTAATAAGGGAAGGATGGTATTAATTTCTTTTTAAAATTGAAAGATTACTTATATCCTGCTTTATGATTTAGCCAATGATTTACTTCTTTCGCTACATTATCTGGATGGATACGATGTAAATAATGATGACCATCCATCAAAATATACGTAGTATCATTTTCGGCATATTCAGAGCAACGATATTCTTCTTCGCGGAAAGGTTGTAAAAAAATTAGCATCGGTAAATTTTTAATTTTAGGCAATTGCGAAATACTTTGTAAATTTTTTTGTCCCATTAAATATTCATTAAATAATGTACTGCCTTCAATTATATGTTTTGCTGTCCGTTCTTCCTCTAATTTTTCCTCTTCTGTCCATTCGGGGTCGATGAAGATTTGGTTGCGCTCGACTGTGGAAAGATTATTCATCCAGGAAGTTGCGGCTTTATATGCCTTTGTTTGAAAAAGGACTTCACCATTTTTTGTAGTAGGCTCAACACCGATTATACCAAGTACGTCTTCTGGATATGTATGCTGATAGGCAAGGGCAAGAGGACCATTTGCTGAATGAGCAAAGAACAAAATAGGTTTCTTTACAACATGTTCGATTAATTCACGAATCTCGAAAACGATATTTTCCCAAGTTCTTGCGATAATTGTTTCATCGCTTTCACAAACGCCTAAGCGATCGATAAATAATTTTGTATAACGAATATCTATTCTCTTAGCTATATTTTTTAAGCCTAAATAATTGTTTGCCCCTCCAAATCCATCCATGAAAATAATTGTTGGAAAATCTTTTTTCCCTTCGATTTTTATATAAGACATTTTCCCGTGGCAACCATTGAAAAAGTGTTTTACAGCCATTTTGAAGACCCCTTTCATCTTTTAATAAAGCTTATATTGCAATAGTTAAATGGGTGAAATACATTAAAAAGATTTGTTATTAGTTAAGCCTCCCGTCATAATTTGCTGCGGATAATTTTATTTACAGCAGAAGGAATTATTCTTCTTTCCCATCCCCAATTCTCAGTATATCTTTTTTGATTGAAATATGGTAATATTGAAATAATTTAAGTGGACGGGGGTGAAAAGAATGAAGAATTTGGCTATGGAGACAGGTGTGAAGGTAGATACAGCTATGTATTTTGCACGTGTCATTACTTTTAAATTTGCGTCTAACGGGATAGGTGTGTCCTTTTTTAGACAATTTAAAAATAATGCGTAGCTAATTAACTTCATTCTTTTCATCATTTTTCAGAAAAGGCTGCTCTTGTTAATGGGCAGTCTTTTTGTTGTTTTAGCTGCGCTTGCGGAGGCGTGGAATATGCAATTAAAAGCGGAAAATATAACGAAATCAATGGGTGGCAACTTAATTTTCAAGGATCTTTCATTTGAAGTGAACAATGGAGAGCGTATGGCGATAGTGGGACGAAATGGGTGCGGGAAAACGACACTATTTAAATTGCTGGCAGGTGTCGAACATCCTGACCAAGGCAGAGTTATAAAAGCGAAAGGTCAAAAAATAGGCTATTTGCATCAAATTCCTGCTTATACAAATTCAACAGTTTTCGATGTTTTATCTGAAGCATTTGCCGAACTGCATGAAGTGAAAGCGCGTATGATGGGTTTAGAACAGCGTATGAGAACAGATATGTCAGAGAAGATTCTTCATCAATATGGCGAAATACAGGAGCGATATATTGCAAATGGAGGCTATGAAATTGAAGCGAAAATTGCCTCTATTGCAAATGGATTGAATATTGCCGAATTATTGGAACAGCCATTTGAAGCGTTAAGCGGCGGTGAAAAAACGAAGGTCATGCTCGCCCAAATTTTGCTGGAGCAGCCGGATATCCTTTTATTAGATGAACCAACGAATCATTTGGATTTGGCAGCAATCGAATGGCTGGAAGATTATTTGCTTTATTTTAAAGGAGCGGTTGTTGTCATTTCTCATGATCGTATGTTTTTAAACCGGATCGTTCAGCATGTGGCGGAAATTGAAGACGGCGAAATTTGGATGAATAAAGGAAATTACGATCAATATCTTCAAAATAAGGAAGCGAAAATTGCCCAGCAGTTTGCAGTATACCAGGAACAGCAAAAGAAGATTCAAAAAATAAAAGAGGCGATTCGTCGTCTGCGTCAATGGGCGAATGAAGCATCTCCACCGAATCCGGATTTATTCCGTAAAGCGAAAGCGATGGAAAAAATGTTAGAGCGAATGGAATTGGTGAAGAGGCCGAAAAATGAGCGCCAAATGAAATTACAGTTAACAGCGGAAAATCGTACTGGGAAAGAAGTATTTACTTTACACAATATTTCGCATGGTTTTGGTGACAACTTTTTATTTATCGATGTCCGGTTATCTGTTTATTTTCAGGATCGATTAGCGATAATCGGAAATAACGGAACAGGAAAATCGACGCTTGTCAAAATTCTGCTCGGGCAAATGCAGCCTGTAGATGGGGAAATGAAGCAAGGGAGCAATTTAAAAATAGGCTATCTTGCACAGCAGTTCGACCAATTCGATGGTAAGCGGCGGCTAATCGATGTGTTCCGGGAACAAGTTTCATTGACAGAATACGATGCGCGGCATATGTTGGCGCAGTTTTTATTTTATGGTCATGATGTGTTCAAAAAAGTCGAGCAGCTCAGCGGAGGGGAAAAAATGCGACTTCGTTTAGCACAGCTGATGGTTCAAAAATGCAATGTTCTCGTTTTGGATGAACCGACGAACCATTTGGATATCGAATCGAGGGAAGCACTGGAAGAAGCGCTTGAAAATTTCCAAGGAACGATACTTGCGATAAGCCATGACCGCTACTTTCTGCAAAGATTATTTACGAAAACAGCATGGCTGGAAAATCAGTGCCTCACTGTCCATGAAGGACCATTCGAGTGGGCTAGAACGAAACAAAAGGAGTTATATAGATGAATAAGAACGAAGCATATTGGCAAAAGTTTTGTGAGCTGGAAGGGCTGCAAAATATACGTTATACAGAAGCGTTCCAGTTTGGCGAGAAAGCAGATTGGTTGGCGAGTCTTGTTGTAGAGGGAACAAAAACAGCTACTTGTTCAAGCTATCCTTTATATGAAGTAGAAGGGGAACCATTGCCAAAAGTCGGCGAGTATCAAATAATTCTAAATAGTCGAGAAGAACCGGTTGCCATTATAAAAACTGAAAAAGTTGAAATTTATCCATTTAATGAAGTGCCCGTAGATTTTGCGTTAATGGAAGGGGAAGGTACTTATGAAGAATGGAAAGAGGCGCATATTGCGTTCTTTAGTCGACTACTGCCTGCATATAACAAAAGGTTTTCAGAACATATGCTGACAGTTTGCGAACGCTTTGAAAAAGTATATCCGAAATAAAAAAGAAGAGGTTCGTTTACTTCTTTTAAGGAAAACTTATAATATATTTATTGTTGAATCCCTGTACAAAATCACTGAAACTTATTAAATTGGCAACTTTTTTTAGTGCAGATCGTTACATTATAGTTGCATAAATGAAAGTTTTTTTGGTATATTGTTTCTTGTTTTTCTAATTATATAAGAAAAGCTTTTAAATAAAGAAAGAGTGAGTACAGGGTGAAAAACTTAGAAAAAAATAAAGGCGTGCTATCGAACAACTTTATAGGAATCTATGTTCTAGCTGTTTTAATGCTGTGGATAAAAACCTATATAACGCAATTGACACAATTTGAATTGGGCGTTGAGGGAACGCTGCAACAATTTCTGTTATTACTAAATCCATTAGGCTCAGCGCTGTTATTTTTGGCGGTGGCATTTCTATTTAAAGGGAAAAGAAAAATTACAGCATTGGTTGTCATGTACACATTAATGACGGTGTTATTATACGCGAATGCCGTATATTATCGTTTCTTCAGCGATTTTATTACGCTTCCCACAATTTCCCAAACACAAAACTTCGGAGATTTGGGCGGTAGTGTTTTATCCTTATTGAAGCCTTATGATCTGTTATTTTTTGTAGATATTTTACTGCTTGTCTATTTACGATTCACAAATAAAGTATATATTGAACCAAAAAGAACAGGTTTTAAAATGCCGTTCGCTATTATGGCATTTGCGGTTTTATTGTCAGCGGCGAACTTGCAATTGGCAGAAGCGGATCGCCCGGATTTATTGAGCCGCGGCTTTGACCGAAGCTATATAGTAAAATATTTAGGCGTGTACAATTATGCAATTTATGATTCAGTTAAAACGTTTGAAGCATCTTCAGAGCGTGCGTTAGCCGACAGCAGCGATATTACTGAAATTATTAACTACACGAAATCATTTTACGCGGAGCCAAATGAGCGCTATTTTGGAAAAGCGAAAGATATGAATGTCATCTATTTGCATTTAGAATCGATGCAAACATTTTTAATTGACTATGAGCTGGAAGGCGAGCAAGTAACACCATTTTTAAATTCATTGGCAAAAAATGAGCATACGATGTATTTTGACAACTTCTATCATCAAACAGCACAAGGGAAAACGTCTGACGCTGAGTTTATGCTGGAAAATTCATTGTTCGGACTGCCGCAAGGTTCGGCATATATTACGAAAGGCCAAAATACGTTCCAGGCCGCTCCATCGATTTTGAAGGATTATGATTATACTTCTGCAGTGTTCCATGGAAATAACGGCAGTTTCTGGAATCGTAATATTATTTACAAGCAATTTGGCTATGACCAATTTTTTGATGAAAGTTATTATGATACAGCCGACCCAAAAAACATGGCAGAATACGGTTTATTGGATAAGCCATTTTTCGAGCAGTCGAAAAGCTTGCTGGAAACATTGCCGCAGCCGTTTTATACTAAATTCATTACGGTTGCCAATCACTTCCCATATAAAATGGATCAAGATTTAGTGACGATCGGCAAGGCGACAACGGGAGATGCCAGCGTCGATAATTATTTCCAAACTGCCCGCTATGCGGATGAAGCAATCGAGGAATTCTTCGCATATTTAAAAGAAACGGGTCTATATGACAATACAATGGTCGTTATGTACGGGGATCATTACGGGATTTCCGATAATCATCATAAAGCAATGGGGCAAATTATCGGCGAGGAGATAACGCCTGCTGTGAATGCAGATTTACAGCGTGTGCCATTACTCATTTACGTGCCTGGGATGGAAGGCGGCATTCAGCATACTTATGGCGGCCAAATAGATCTTCTGCCGACAGTATTGCATTTACTGGGTATCGAAACACAGGACAATATCCATTTCGGCACAGACCTTTTATCTGAGGAGCATAGTGAGATTGTTCCTTTTAGAAACGGAGATTATGTGAGCCCTACGATTTATTCGCTCGATGGCAAATATTATGATGCTGTGACCGGTGAAGCGCTTGATGCATCGCAATTAGAAACAGCAGAAAAAATAAAAGCTATGGTGGACGAAAAACTTCATTATTCTGATAAAGTTGTGAATGGCGATTTATTGCGATTTTATTCGAAAGAAGGAAACATAAAAGAGTAATTCCAACATCTTATATAAAATTAGGCATCATCTATTTTGGTTATTTGAAATAGGTGGTGCCTTTTCCTATAGTACAAGGATTCTTTTAGGTAAAATGGTAGTAAATTTAAAACCACATTCTCGAAAGGAAGATAGATCATTGAAAACAAAACCGATATTCGAGTCATTAAAACAAAATTAAAACTTTTTGAAGCCTATTTAGCAATGCTTCAAAAACAGCCGCAACACATGATTACGATTCAAATGCTGACGAAAACAGCAAATATTAACCGCGTGCGCGTGACATTTTATAATCATTTTCAAAACCTGGCACAATTTCACGGACAGTTTATCATGCATTATATTTTGGAGCTATATGGATTCATGAAACCGCTGAATTATAAAACATAATCGATAGGTTTTGAGTATGAGGCATTATTGCAGCTGCATACACATTTAAAGAAAAATCGGGCTACATATAAAATATTGCTCACATCACCGAATATCCCGGACTATACTAAGGAGTTGCTAGCCTATTTTCAGCAACGTCTTTCAAAACATATGGCAGAGCTCGCAAAGTTTGATTTTCCAGGGACAGGAGTCCATCAAATGATTGTTGCCTAGTATGGTGTTTCAGCGTTGTTCGGAACGATCATTATGCGGACGGATGTAAAAGGAAATTATTAATAAGGGAAATTCCGCATCACTTCACATGTAACCAAAAATTACGGTATGATACAAGTTATACATAGATTAAGAAAGAAAGGGCGTATACAATGGGGAGTGAACTCGAACTATTCGAGCATACAAACGAACAGGTGATTGTCACAGCTTCACCAGTCGTGGAAACAATGGCATTAATGATTGCAGCTGTAACATCTAATAATGAGCATATTTTTGAAGATTCTCCGCAACTTTTTCAAATCGTGGAGCAACATTCGTTCGCATCAATTTTAAAACAAATTCCACCAAATCTACTTTATAATTTATTGAACTATTTGCTGCCGATTCCACAACTTGCATCGGTAGAAACATTCGCGAATAAATTAAGTGACTTAAAGGATGAATTTGTCGTCTATTATTTTTGGGATGAAGAGGTTGAACTTGAAATCGTGAAGCGGTTAATTGAAAAGCCATCGACTATAAAAGAAATGGAGCGAACATATTATTGGGAAAATGATAAGGCATTGCAATTCGCGGAAACCTTTTTATCGAATGTAGCGCATTTCAAACAGCAGCTTGCCGATATTTTAATGAAAATAGATGAAAGTACAGCATTTCAGCAATTACTCGAAGCAAAAACAACCTCGATAAAGCAGGCAATGATGATGGTTGAAAAGTTGAATCTAGAGCCGTTAGCGCGAGCGCAATATATTATGGGCAAAACATTTAGGCGTGTGCATAATTATAAAGTATATTATTTTATTCCAAGTCATTGTATATCGCCAAAACGGGTGCGGATTTTCAATAACGATGTATGCTATGTTATTTTCGGAAGTGCATTGCCGATTGTGGACAGCCGTGAGAAAAGTGAGCAATTAACGAAGAGACTAAAGGCAATAAGTGATCCGAATCGTTTGTTAATGTTACGAATGCTTGTTTCCAATAAGGAATATGGGGCAAAGCTCGCTGAATATTTAGGAATTACGACAGCCACTGTTTCACATCATATCGAAATCCTGAAAAAAGCCAATCTTGTGACAGAGGAGAAAATCGGCACAATTAAATACTTTACTGCTAACAAAGAAGAGGTAAATGAGCTTCTTCGCTCAATGCAGCAGTTTTTAAAAGCTTAATCATCGATTGGGCTTTTTTATTTTTCAGAAAACTATTGCAAAATATATATTAGATGATTATCATATTAGATAATTATCTAATATAAAGGGGCGGTTAAATGAGCAGAAAAATAATCGAAGTACAAAATGTAAAAAGGTTTTATAACATAAAGTCGGGTTTTTGGAAAAAAGCAATCAAAAATGTGGAAGCAGTTAAAGGCATTTCGTTCCATGTGAACAAAGGGGAAATTTTCGGTTTGCTTGGACCAAATGGGGCAGGCAAAACAACCACCATTAAAATGCTGACAACAATGCTGATTCCGAGCTCAGGACAAATGAACATATTGGGACTAGATCCGGTAAGTCAGCATAAGGAACTTCGCCCGCGCATTAACTTTATTTTAGGAGGCGAGCGCAACTTGTACTGGCGCTTGTCTGCTTATGACAATTTGGCGTATTTTGCGGATTTGTATAAAATCCCTCGAACTGTTCAGCAAACGAAAATCCCTGAGCTTTTAAAACTTGTGGATCTAGAAGAAGCTGCACATCGCAAAGTGGAGACTTTCTCAAAAGGGATGAAGCAGCGTTTGCAGATTGCCCGCGGTATATTGAATAATCCTGAAATACTATTTCTGGATGAACCGTCCATTGGCTTAGACCCTATTAGCGCACGGAATTTGCGCGAACTCATTAAAAGCTTGAATGCACAAGGCACGACGATTGTATTAACAACCCATTATATGTTTGAAGCAGATGAGCTTTGTGATCGTATCGCCTTTATTAATCACGGGGAAATAATTGCCATAGATACCCCGGGAAATCTGAAACAGCATACGAATCGGCAATCTGTTGTGGAATGTAATTTAGTCGGCTGTAATGAAGGGGATTTGCGAACATTGCTAAATGAAATAAATATCGCACCGAATGAGCTCCATCCTTTACAAAACGGAATGAAGGTACGGATTGCTACAGAGGACCCTCAAAAGCTTGTTTCATGGCTCTATAGTGCTGTGCAATTTACGGTGGCTGATTTATCAATTACAAAACCGTCTCTTGAGGATGCGTATGTTGCGATGATAGGAGGGAAATAGGGTGAATGCATTTATTCATAGCATTGTTTTGCAAATGAAGCTGTCGATGGCACGGCCGATGTTTCAGTTTGTCGTTTGGGTATCGCCGCTTTTTTATGCAACGATAACATACTTTATATACGGCAATCAATCACCGGAAAAGATTTTTCAATACGTAGTTTTAGGTGCCGGCTTTATGGGATTATGGACATCAATTGTCTATTCCTCAGCGAGCGATATTAATCGTGAGCGCATGTATGGAACTTTGGAAAATATTTTCGTCGCGCCTGCATCATTCGCCGTTATTTTAATGGGGAAAATTGTCGGCAATACGATTTGGGGATTTATATCAATGGTGCTTGCATTTTTCTATTTGCATTTTGTGTTTCAAATCGAATTGCCGACGACGAATGGATTGCTCGTTGCATTAGCATTGTTCGCAGTCATTATTGCTGTCTCTGTTTTTGCTTTTGTTATGGCACTATTATTTACTTTATCAAAGCAAGCTGAAGGATTGATGAATTTTATTGAATATCCAATTTTCCTGATTTGCGGCTTTTTATTTCCGATTACGATTTTACCAGTTTGGCTACAGCCGATTTCTTACATTTTGCCTCCGACAAGCGCAATTGAGTTGCTGAGGGTAGCAACAAGTGGACAAGCATCTTTTGCCCAATCAATTGAATCGTTTGTGCAAGTGGGCATTGTTACGCTGCTTTATTGTGTTATTGGACTGCTTTCATATAAAGCGGTTGATCGGAAGGCGAGAATCGATGGAAAGTTAGGTGTTTATTAATATGGAATACATTCGACGTTTTGGGCGACATGCAATTTTATCCTATAAAGCTTTGTTTGGTTTTTTAGATCCGAAAACATATGTAATGGTCATGCTCTTGAATCCTTTAACGCAAATATTGTTTTTTGGCATGCTTGTAAATTATGTATATGACGGTAAAGGGTTGGCAGGCTATATTGCCGCGAATGCATTATTGCTTTGTGTAATGAGTTCCGTGTTTGGCATGATGTCTGTTGTGACATCAGACAGGGCAATGGGAACTTTGCCAATTGTCATGGCTTCACCGGCTTCAAAAGGAGTATTATTTTTTGCAAGATCCGTTCCGCATATCGTCAATGGTATATTTACGGCTTGTTTAGGGCTTGTATTCGGACTGTTGCTATTCCGAATTTCTATTCCGTTGTCTGCAGTATTTCCGTTAATGGCAGTTTGGCTCGTATCGATTTTTTCGGCATGTTGTCTTGGCTTAATTTTGGCGTCGTGCAGTTTCTGGACACCGTCGATGCATTTATTGTCGAATATTTTAGGCAGCGCGCTTCTGCTGTTGAGCGGAGCCAACTATTCTTTATCGGTTATGCCAAGCTGGTTAAGTGAAATGGCGAAGTTTTTCCCGTTGACGCGCGGAGTTGAATTAACGAAGTCACTTGTAACGGAAGGGCGCGCACCACAATTTTTGCAGCACATGACGGAAGAGTTTTTGCTCGGCTGTATATATTTTGCCATAAGTCTTATCGCCATTCGATATGCCGAGTATTTGGCGCGGGTGAAGGGGACGATGGAGTTGAGTTGAGAGTATACTAGAATTGAAACGTCCTCAAAAATTTAATTGGGGACGTTTGTTAATTAAATTTATTTTACAATAAGTCTTGGAACAAATTTTGATAACGTTTATTCACATTCAAAAACTAGTTTATCCCACAAAATATCCCATTTCTTATTTTGAATCCTGTTTAAGTATATAGAATGTAAATTACTATTTTTTTTGAAGGGGGGAGTCGGTTTCACTCGACCTTCAAATAAATCCTGTAGGCCATAAGGAGCCATTATTTCCACTGTATTATTATTGATGCGGGCAGCTATGGCTGTAGGCGTTTCAGGAAAATGAGCGACCCCATCGAAAGAAGAATGGTAAGGTAATGCTTTATTATTAATGTGCATCCGTGCTTGGTTTTTAACAGACCATGGCTCATTAGGCATTAAATCTTTCAATATACTTTCAAATTCCTTTTCTGTATGAATAGAAATGTTTTCATTATCGTAAAAAATTACATCAATATCATTTACTTCCGTTTGTGTATTATGCATGTTGTCCCAAACTTTATTTCTAATAATTCCAGCTGCAATCCAGCAATCATTCAATTCAAGCTTTTCTACAGTTTTTAGAATTGAAAACAAATAAGGGTCTGATGTGATTAGATTTATTAATTTCATTTCCAAGTTCATTAATGCAAACCACCTTGTTAATTAGACTGAGATTATTTTACAATATTTAGTGCAAACAATCTTTATTATTTAGTAAAATTGATGAATAATGGAAAAGAGGAAATTTGGACTGTCAGGGGGACACTATATGCAAATCCGCTCATTAAAAATGGAGGACATCCCATCGATTGAAAATTTAATGATACAATTAGGGTATCCGTCAACAGCGACACAGCTTCAGGAAAGATTTCAAAGGCTT
This sequence comes from Solibacillus silvestris, assembly GCF_051967575.1. Lineage (NCBI taxonomy): Bacteria > Bacillati > Bacillota > Bacilli > Caryophanales > Caryophanaceae > Solibacillus > Solibacillus silvestris. The sequence continues at coordinate 204,348 of NZ_JBQCJW010000001.1, read as the reverse complement.
TTGAAATTACCTGATTATCAAACGATTATTGCTGAAAAAGATAGTGTAATTGTTGGGATGCTTGGTTTTTCAAAACAATGGGCTTATGAGTTTGATGGACCTTACATACGGATTTTAGCTTTAGTTGTTGACGAAAAATATCGTAGATTGAATATCGGGCAAAGCCTAATGCAAGCCGCAGAACAGTGGGCACTTGAGAATGAATGCATTGCTGCCGTATTAAATAGCGGCAATCGTGATGAGCGGATTGCCGCACATCACTTTTATAAGCAATTGGGTTATATAGGAAAGAGCATGGGGTTTTCGAAAAGGCTAATATAGGCCAATTCATTAATGAAAGCGATAAAAAATCAAAAGGAGGCATACTCTTGAAATTTATCGAATTCGGTATTGGCAACACATGGTTTGTACGGACAGAGACAGAATTGGAAGATGGGTCTGAATATGAGGAGAAAGGCATTGTAGGTCCGATTAAATTTCAATCCGCCTATATCCGTATTTGGGTCCGAAAAAATGTATTTATTATAGATTTAAAACAAGGTATTAGACTTAAAAAGAAATCCCGTAATGAATTAAAGCTGATTTTTGGGATAGTGAGTATGTAATCAGTTAAGTCAAATCATTCTTAAGCTTTGCAATAGCCGGTCACTAAAAATTATGTATATCAAGCTGTATAAATAATATTTAGAGAAAAGTCACGTAACATTACAAATTGTCGTGGCTTTTTGTGCATGCCTACACTATCGTATGGAAGGTTGTTTTGCGCTTCATCGAACTTTAGTATTTGTTTTCTTCTTGCTTTTTATGAGGCCCATGAATATATCGGTAAATCGGGTTAATTTAAACTGTTTTTAGATTAATTGGCGATTTTGCAACTTTTTCAAAAGCTGAATCGAGGATAGGTTGAGAGGGGGGAAGTAATGGAGCTGGAGCATTTTTATTCGATTTATATAAAAGACTTGTACAATTATTTATTTTCGCTTTGCCGACATACGGAGACGGCTGAGGACTTATTGCAGGAGACATTTTATAAAGCGCATGTAACATTGCTTGCTCAGCCGATCAGTGAACTGAAGCCGTGGTTGTTTAAGGTGGCCTATTATACATACATTGATCATTGCCGCAAAGAAAAGCGCAGTGAGCCATATGAGGAAATTGTACGTGCAGACTATACAACACCAGAGATGATTTTAATACAGGAAGATAGCTTTACGACACTTTTAAATTTACTGGATCAACTGAGCCCCTTCGAAAAGCAAGCGATCTTATTATGCGATGTACAGGACTGCACAAATGAACAGGCGTCACAAATTTTAGATATTAAGTTGAACACATTGAAAAGCCATTTATCGAGAGGACGTAAAAAAATGAGGACTTTGATTGGAGAAGGAGGAAGTTAATATGGATGATTACGAAAAGCTGGTAGCCGCGGGCAAGGAACAAACGCTGGAACAGGAGCAGCAGCTGAAGCTTACAAAACAAATGAAGCGTACTGTATCGATTTCACAAGTAAAGCTTGTGCTCGGAATATTGACGATTTTGCTGATAATATTACCTGTAAGCTATATGTTTACATTTTTATATTATGCATTTGGCACAAAATCGACGACGCTTATGGATGTCACAAGTCAGACTCTATATGTTACAGAGCCGAATACAGCACTTGAAGAGCCTGAGTTTGATATGGAATTTTCCCCATTTTCGATGCAGCTCAAATTTGATCAGTATAAGCGTATCGGAAAAGAGGATTATAAAGTGAATACGTATAATTTGCATTATACGCTCGGCAGCCTGACGAAAAAAGAGGTGGGAACAACGCTTGAACGGTCCCCTAGAAAATATCCGACCGAAACAAGTCCGTGGCTTAAACATCCTAAGAATCGTTTGGAAATGGAGGTGGCCAATGAGTGGACAATATTGAGCGGACTGCCTGATGAAACGGTTGTCGAGGCATATATTTCACTAAAGGAACTGCACACTGTTGATGAAATCCGGCGCAGCTTTACAGGTGTGGATGTCGTTTGGGCAGCTGTAGATACAGGTGTTGAGCAAAGCAACTTAAGTAAAGAAGGGAATGTCGTTTCGCCAATCGGTTACCCGGTACAGGTGGACAATACGAATTGGTCGCCTTTTAAAGATGCTAAAAGCAACGAGCAGGTGTTTAAGGATATTCTAAACTTCATCGTGCAATACGAAGACTTGGCGACAGAAGTTTCAAGTGCAAAAAATTTAAAGCTGACAGAGCGCATAGATTATATAGAAAAAAACGGCATTAAAACATATGGGGTTGTCGTGACGGGACCGAAAGCGGAAATCGAAAAGCTGGTAGAAACGAATCTGATTCGGGCGCTGAAAATAGGGGAGGTGAAATTATGGAACTGGGCAAATTAAAGCAGCCTAAATTCCCGGCAGTTTCAGCATGGATTTCAATTGCAAGCGGAATGTTTATACTGTTGCTTTTTAATATAAACATGCTGACGAATTATTCTATGGCATTGCTGGATTCCTTCATCATTTTTATAGGTATCGGTTTTGTTTTTGCATGGCCGGCTATTTTTTCGAAAAGTACGCGCTTTTTAGGTTTATGGGGGCTGGGAATTTCGGTATTCTTATTTATTTTTACTGTTACGATAATTTTCATAGGGTGGTTGATCAATCCGTTTCCTTGATGTGATTTCAGGTTAAAAATAAGATTATACATTAGACTAAATGAAATATGGAAAGAGGCTGAATTAATTGAAATTCACCGATCGAAGCAAGCGCATTTTAAAAAATGCAGAGTTTGCCGCACAACAAACGACAAACATTGTTTATCCCGTCCATATTCTACTTGCGATGCTTCAAGAGCGAACAGGGGTATGTGCGGAGCTGAATGTCCATTATCCAAAGTTGCAAGCGGTTTTGCATGAGCGGATAAAGTATGTATATCGCAGTGAACAGGATTGCGGAATTGTATGCAAGCCGTTTATGATGAACGCCTCGCAGTCGACAAAACAAGTGCTTGAAATTGCCGAGCAGCGTATGCATCGTTACGGTCAGCTTTTCATCAATGAAGGGCATTTGGCAGATGGCATTTTCAAAAGTGATGATATACAAACTTCAGCAATACTGGAATCTTTGGATACAGCGGGGATGCAAAAATTAGTATGCACGGCGAGAGATATGATTGTACCATTAAGAAATTATTCGTTGCCGCATAGGCTAAATGAAACTAACAAATTTCGAAGGGCGCAGCATTCCGATCAATATTCCTTAAAAGAATTTGTACAGAGGGAGTTTGGTCGAGGATGGGTTGAATCGATTGAAAACGGCTTTGCGCATGAGGAAATTCCGATATTTATCGCGTTGGATGACGAGCAAATTATCGGATTCGCTAGTTTCGATGTTTCACTTAACAAAAAGGGTGTATTTGGTCCAATGGGCACGTTGCGGGCAATTCGCTCGCAAAAAGTGGGGTATACGCTGCTTCATATTTGCCTGAAAGAAATGAAGGATATTGGCTATGAATATGCGGTGCTCGGGGAAGCCGGCCCTCTTGAGTTTTATGAAAAAGCATGCGGAGCGGTCGTTATTCCAAAAAATTGAATAGAGCATCATTTAAACCTGATATTCCCTAAATTGACGGGATTATCAGGTTTTTTGCTTTGAATTTGCTTGAAGCGAATGGAAAGGTATGGAATATATAGTTTACATTAAGGAATATATATGTTACATTTATCGTGGAGGTATTAAATGAATAATAAAGTGAAGTTAGCAAGGGTCAAGGCAAATTTAACGCAACAGGAATTGGCTGATGCTGTAGGGATAACGAGGCAGACTGTAAGCCTTATCGAAAAAGGAAAATATAATCCGACGCTTAAGCTATGCCTGCAAATTTGCTATACGGTTGATGAACGATTGGACGAATTATTCTGGATTGAACGGGAGGATTTCGAATGAGGAAAATTACAGATGAACGATTAAAATTACGTAATTTACAGCATATCCGTATTGCCTACATTATTCAGACATTTGGTATTTTAGCGATTTTAGGCTATGAATTATTTCAAAGTGGAATGGATGGCATGCGCCAAAATCCTGTATGGCTTGTTTTTATGGTGACGGCAATTGTTTATATGTATTTATCAATGAGTACGAGCGTTGAGCATGAAAGGAAAATAAGCAACCCGAAAAAATCATTAATGATTAGCTTCATAACGGTTTTTATCATTGCTTCTGCCATCGCTTTTTTCGTTTCAGTTACTCCTGGTTTCGACTGGGGAACGGGCTTGTTAGTAGGGCTGATTATCATTGTATGCGGTGTCATTCCTAGTTTTTATATTTATAGATTAAGAATGAAACAACTTGCGGAGATGGATGAATAAGCTTGTGAAAGGTCGATATAGTGGAACTTGTAAATGTATGCTGTAATATAAAGTATCCCCTTCTGTTTTGAAAGCAAATTTTTATTATTGTAAAAAATATTACACTTCAAGGCTATTTTATTAAATAAATTTAACAAAAAGGGGAGCTTTTACTGTTCTATTTGAAAAATATATTGTACGATATTTCCGAAGTATTCGATTTTTAAGCAGGTGAACTATGAAAAACTTGAAACTAAGCTTAATGCTTTTAAGCGCAACAGTTTTACTGGCTGGATGTGAAAGTGTTGAAAATCATGAGGGCTTTTTTTATTCAACATTTGTACGTCCTATGAATTGGGCATTGGACACGCTGGGTGAATTATTCAACGGTAGCTATGGTCTTGCAATTATTGCGATTACATTAGTTATTCGACTTATATTAATGCCCTTTATGCTTAAAACATATCGCAGTCAATCTGAAATGAAAGTGAAAATGGATGTCGTACGGCCTAAGATGGACGACATTCAAGCACGTTTGAAAGCAGCACAAAAGCCAGAGGAAAGAATGGCTGTGCAGCAGGAAATGATGTCGCTTTACAAGGAGCATAATATTAACCCGTTAAACTTGGGCTGCCTCCCGATGATTATCCAAATGCCAGTCATTATGGGATTATATTATGCGATCCGATATTCTGCAGAAATTCAAACACATTCTTTCCTATGGTTTGACCTAGGCTCTACAGATATTTGGATGACGGTTATCGCAGGAGTCGTTTATTTTGTGCAAGCGAAAATCTCTCTTCAAACGGTTCCGGAAGCACAAAAAAATCAAATGAAACTGATGATTTACATCTCCCCGATTATGATTGTCATCATTTCATTATCTTCAATGGCTGCACTGCCATTATACTGGACTGTCGGAGGTTTATTCTTAATCGTCCAAACATATATCGGACGAAAATTTTACTCTCATATTCCTGAGAATAAAGAACAAGTCTAACAAATTTTATTGCCGCTGCTATAGGGCTGATAAAAAAGAAAGAAGCTGGGACAAAAATATAAAAATGCCATTTTCTCGTTGAGGAAAATGGCATTTTTGTGCTGGGCGTCCACTCCGGGGAATTTTTCCACGGGCGTGAGGCCAACACGATGTTGGTCACAAAAGCGTTGCCACAGAGAGGATGGAATAGAAGTGGAAGTATCCATATATGAATCCTTCCCTTTTAGAACGGTTGTGCACTATTATACGCCAGCATTTTATCATCCTCAGTCCCGGGCACAAAATCCTCACAATCAAGGGTAAAGCGGAACAAAGCAACAATGCATAGCCTATCCTATCCATTTTTGGAGAACAGTCGCATGGCTATCAAGTTTTACATAATTATAGATACGTAAGCGACAAACGGGAGTAAAATAAGCGGAGTTTTTCCTGCTATTTATGGATTGGAGCCCATTTTAGGGGAGATAAGCGGAGTTTTTCCGCTTATTTATAGAAAATCCCCCCTTTTTCGCATTTTTTTGGTCAATAGGCGGAATTTCTCCGTCTATTTGAGCCGTTCTATATTTTATTTTCAAAATAGCGGGAATTTTTCCGTCTATTTATCGATCGAGCGCAGAATTTCATTGGAAAGGAGCTGCTTATTTTCTAACCGGTTTCTGCAGCCTGATCCTAGGATGAGAAGAGGAAGTGTCTATATACGAATTCGCACTTTTTGACAGGTTTTGCACCATTATACGCCAGCGTTTTATAATCCTCAGTCCGGGGCACATCATCTTTACAATATGAAAGTTAATCCTCATTTTAAAGCAGATTAATTTCAATCGATATAGATTAATTTTCAACAGCGGTGACTTAATCCTCAATCGTGAGCATATAATTTTCACTATCAAGGGTAAAGTGGAACAACTTAACAACGCATAGCCTATCCATTTTTGGAGAATAGTCGCATGGCTATTTAGTTTTACAAAATTATAGATACGTAAGCTCTGTCCCGGGCTTCTTTTTTTATTGCCCGTAAATCGAGCAAAAAAGTAAATTTGCAATAATTTACATATTAATTATAACTCGTTTCAAATATAGTTAAGGCAGGTTTAATTGCCACGAAACGCCAAAGCGGTCATTTATCCACCCGAACTTTTTACTGAAACCATAATTGTTTAAAGGCATTAGTGCTTGTCCGCCTTCGTTCAGCTTCTCATAAAGATTGTCAAGTTCCTCTTCGGTATTGCAAGTAACATAGATCGAAAACGAAGGCGTAAAGGAAAATTGATGTTTAATATTGCTGTCTATGCACATAAATTCCTGGCCTTTCAACATAAAAGTAGCCTGCATGACCGTTCCTTCGTCCCCGCCGGCTTCATTTGCACCGTATCGGATAATATTTGTAATTGCCGAATCCTCGATAAGCGATGTGTAAAAATTCATAGCTTCTTCTGCTTTCCCGTCTTGGAACATTAAAAATGGTGTGACCTTTTCCATGATAGCTTGCCCTCCTGTAATCGTTATATTTTAAATTATAATTCTGCTTGTATTATTATAGCCATATTTTTATTGGCCAAAGCCTTTACTTCAATATATTTCCTATTATTAATACACAAAATGGAAAACGGTCAATAGTTATTGGCATGAATATAAACATACAAAAATATCCAGTATTTTTTCAATGGTCTTTCATGAAAGCTTTGGTTATTATATATTGACAAAATTTATCTTTAGCGGATATAATTCAATAAATTTAACTTCGATGAAAAAGACAGTAATTTACAGGTGATTTTGGTTAGCGAGCTGGGGACGGTGAAAGCCTGGTGCAAAATATGTAAATGAAGCGCACTTTGGAGAAGCGACCTGAAAAGAAGTAGGGAAGCCGGGGCGTCACCTCGTTAGCAATGGAAAGTGGTCACAGTTTGTGGCAACTAGAGTGGTACCACGGGAATCCTCGCTCTCGTCTCTATATTTGGAGACGAGGGCTTTTTTATTTTCATTTTAATTAATCGGAGGAGATAACGTGAACGAAAAAGTGGCAGGAATTATACACGATGCAGTAAACAAAAAATTAACAATTGAAGAAATCGAAAGGCTATTGGAAAAACCAAAGTACGAGCATTTAGGAGATATTGCGTTTCCATGCTTTACATTGGCGAAAAAATTCGGGAAAGCATCGAACATTATTGCCGAGGAAATAAGTAAAAATATTCAGAATCCTTTTGTGCGAAAATTGCAAGTAGTCGGCGGCTATATTAATTTGTTTGTGAATAAAGCGGAAGTAACAAAAGAGGTATTGAGCGAAATTGCTGCATTACGTGAAACATATGGCCAAAAACAGAAAAACAATAAAAAAATTGTCATTGACTTTTCATCGCCGAATATCGCCAAGCCATTTTCAATGGGGCATCTACGTTCTACTGTAATTGGAAATGCGCTCGCTAATATTGCAGAGAAAAATGGCTATGACGTTGTGCGTGTAAATCATTTAGGAGATTGGGGCACGCAATTTGGAAAACTGATTGTGGCATACCGGCTTTGGGGCAAGAAAGAACAGGTAATGGCAGCACCGATTGAGGAGCTGCTGAAATTATACGTCAAATTCCATAAAGAGGCTGAAAAGGATGAAGCATTAAATGATGAGGCAAGGGCGGCATTTAAGGCACTCGAAAATGAGGATGAAGGCGCAATTGCTTTATGGAACTGGTTTAAAACAGCATCATTACAGGAATTTAAAGAAATTTATGAGCAGCTTCAAATTGAATTCGATTCGTTTGAGGGGGAGGCGTTTTACAACGATAAAATGCCCTCGGTTGTAGAGGAATTGAAAAGTAGGCATTTGTTAACATTATCGGATGGTGCGAATGTTGTGGAGCTTAACGATATGCCGCCATGTTTAATTACGAAGCAGGACGGGGCTACATTGTACGCTACACGCGATTTGGCGGCGGCTTTTTATAGATATCAAAAGTATGAGCCCGCAAAAATCTTTTACGTCGTGGGGAATGAGCAAACACTCCATTTCAAGCAGTTCTTTAAAGTCATCGATAAAATGGGCTATGAATGGTCAAAATACCTTCAGCATGTGCCTTTTGGAATGATGCTGAAAGACGGCAAAAAAATGTCCACTCGCAAAGGTAGAGTTATTTTATTGAAGGATGTATTAAACGAAGCGGTTGAAACAGCAGCAAATAATATTGCGGAAAAAAATCCGGGCTTACGAAATAAGCAGGAGATTGCGAAAAAAGTTGGTATCGGAGCTGTTATTTTCAATGACCTGAAAAATTACCGTCTTAACGATATCGAATTTTCGCTGGAGCAAATGATGAATTTCGAAGGGGAAACAGGGCCATATGTGCAATATACGCATGCCCGTATCGTATCAATTCTGGAAAAAGCACAGTTTGCAGTTGCTGATGAAATAATTGCGCAAGAGCTAGAGAGTGCGGCTTGGGGAAGTGTGATGCAACTGCAGCAGTATCCGCAAATCGTTGCTGAAAGCTACGAACAAGCGGATCCTTCGATAATTGCTAAATATGTGCTGCAATTGGCGCGGACGTTCAATAAATATTATGCCCGCACAAAAATTCTGGTTGAAGATGAATTAAAAGCAAGCCGATTATTGTTATGTTTTTCGATAGCGACTGTATTAAAAGATGGGTTGAAGCTATTAGGGATTGAGGCGCCTAATAATATGTAAATTGAATGTAACGAAATGAAAGAAAGTACACTTTAAAAAAAGTTATTGATGAAGCAGTGGCCAAGTAAAAGGTGACTGCTTCTTTTGGACGTTAAAAGAATATCGTCAAAATTATTTGATGTTACAGGCACAGCAGGCGCTTATTTATGAAAAGCTTCTGCCAAAATATAAAGCGGCATATCCGCAATTTCATGAAGTGGTACATAAACATTTAGTACTTGTTGATGCGATCAAGGCTGAAAAAGACAGAAGTGTTCCTATCCCGGCGGCTCAATCTTTCGAGGCTGTTATTTTATATGAAGGCGAAAATGCTAGGGTGATGTCAATGGCGGAAGAAAAGAATTGGCTAGAACAACAGCTTTTTATTATGCCAAAAAATGAGGAACAAACATTTCAAATGGGAGATAAGGTGTTGGTTCATAAGGGGATGCTTTACGGGTTTCAAACAGAGACAGGTTTTAAACAGGTTGTTGTAGCAAAAGAGATAAAAAAAGTGAACACATCGTCAAATCTGTATGTCAATTTTAAAAATAATACTGGATTGCAAACATTTTTAAACCAACTATTATGGGAAACGCTGAAGCAAACTACAGCACCGAGCATGGTATTGAATATTGAAAACAAAAACTACTCTATTTGGTTAAGTGAAAATGGAATCATTATTGGCGACGGAAAGAAAGAAGCTTTTATTAAATATGAGATAATAGAAGAATGGGGGAGAAACTTAATCAATCAACAGTTGTTTTAATTCAACTAAAATAAATGTATGATGAAAGAAAAAGGATTTTTAGGAGTATGCCAAAATAGTGATCTCATACGCCTATTTATCTGAAGATTGCAAAAGGATGATGTTGAATAATGTGAGGACAGCAGTTGACTCGTACAGAAAACGGTGTATTAGAGAAATTCGCAGTTGGGGAAGGCGAACCGTTATGTGTGACACTTTGATTTATGTCCACAGTTGCTGCATATGAATACGAAAGTGTTTGTTTATGGAGACCTGTATGATGCGCATTATAATTATGAATATGCAGTAGAGGCGGCGGGTTATTGCCGAGTGCAAAATTATTAACGGTTAATGAAAGTAATCACCATCCATGCATAGAGGGAAAAAAGGATTGATCAGTTTGTTGAAGGAATTATTCATAACAACGAATTGGCAAATTGAAAGGAAATTTAACTGCAAAATGAGGCCAGATGATGAAAATTACAAAATTCAATTCAGAATTAGATGAGCTCGTGGATTTATTATGTTCAAATGATTGGATATTTCATACAAAGCCAATTATTAATAAAGAAGCAGTTGAACAGGCTGTGATAAAGGGCTACTATACGGACGGAAGAGAGACTTTTTGGATTGCGATGGACGGGGAAAAAGTGGGGATTGTTATAATCGATGATATAGAAGACACAATCCCCTTATTTGACCTTCGTTTAACGAAAAGCGCGCGAGGTAATGGATTAGGTGTGAAGTCATTGCAGTGGTTAAAGGATTATCTTTATGGTGAGAAAGGGAAAATCCGCATTGAGGGCTACACTCGCGCCGACAATTTGGCGATGCGCAAATGCTTTGCCAAAGCCGGATTTGTAAAGGAAGGCTATTTGCGAAATGCGTGGGAAAACGAAGACGGCACAATTGCGGATACCGTTCTATATGCATCGATTTATGAGGATTGGAAACAAAATAAAATAACACCGATAAAATTGGACGAATATCCATTTTAAAAATAATTATTGATGAAGCAGTTACCGGATAAAAGGTGACTGCTTTTTAGTGGATAAGGAAAAAAGCTATCGTAAGCAATCAGTAAAATAACAATTTAATGCAACATATGCTTTTGAGGAGCTGTTAAAACTGCGCGGTGAAACAGGGGTTCATGAAGTGCAGCTGGGGGATGTGGACATATGGAACTGGGAATAGCTAGATGAATGGCTTCACCTTTTGTTATAATTACCCAATAGTTAAAAACAGTTGTGATGTATGTTGAAGTTGTCTAACGAACAAAAAATTTTGTAAAGCAGGTAAAATTTAATATAGAGAAGATGTATACTAGTGGAAAAAGTAGATTACAGAAAAGAATATGTAGATAGGGAGAATGAAAAGTAAGCAATCTAAAATAATAACAATTCTTTTTTTAGCCTTGTTCCTTTTTGAAAAATTCCGTATATATTTTTCCAGGGAAATAGCCCATTTAAGATGATTCGATTAACCGAAAAATTTAGACATGGTCAGCTAAAGTCAAACAATTGAAGGGTCGCTATGCTAAAGTGGACAGGCTATTAAGGGAAAGCATACAGCAAAAAGCTAATAATGACAGGAGAAGGATAAATGGAGAATATTGTTTTGGAAAATGAAGTCGTATTATTAAGACCCGTTCAGTTAAGCGATCTAGAAGCAATCACATCAGCCGCAAACGATGCGCGCATCTGGGAGCATATGTCAGTAACTTTGCTTCATTCTGCAGCAGTGGGAAGCTATATTAAAAAAGCGATTGATGAACGTGAAAAGGGTAGTTCCTATATGTTTGCCGTCATTGATAAAAGAACGAATGAACTTGTCGGCTGTACATCATTTTTGGATATTTCACTCGACCATAAACGACTGGAAATAGGATCTACATGGTATCACCCTAACGTATGGCGTTCAGCGATCAATACGAATTGCAAGTTTTTATTATTGCGATATTGTTTTGAACAGTTGCAGTTAAATCGTGTGCAAATTAAAACAGGACATGAGAATGTGCGCTCGCAAAAAGCGATAGAACGAATCGGGGCAGTTAAAGAAGGCGTGTTGCGCAACCATATGATACGTAAAGAAGGCATAATCCGGCATACTGTAATGTACAGTGTCGTTCCGGATGATTGGGAACATCTGAAAGCAAGATTTGTGGATGAATTATTATAACTAAAAAGTGATGCCTGGTCAGGAAAAGTTTACTGCTGACCGGGCATCATCTTTTTAGTTAACTTATTTTAAACCCTAACATTTACTAAATTAACGCCTTTTGGAACGAATTGTAATGCATATGTGAACATTGTCGTGTCATCTTGCGCAATTTCATATACAATAAGAACATATTTAAATATTGGGTATAGATTAAAATAGATGCTTGATAAATATGCGATTCGTATAAAGGCACATGGAACGGATTGCGGCAAATCCAGCGAGATAAATATGACGGCCGATACACCGCAGGAGCGCAGCGACGGGGGGATTGACCACAACCACGGAAAGCGTCAGCCTGTAGCAGCATGTGCTGTCAAGAGCTTATTTTGGTGTTGAGCCTTAATTAAAAGGAATATTCTTTTTTCTAAAATTGAATTTGTCGGTTATTAAAATAGTAGGTGAAAAATTTGGAAAGAACAAAAACATACATTAGCATAGACGTGGAAGCAGCACTTATCCGCGGAAAACAATATATTATAGAAATAGGTGCAGTAAAATGGTTGCCGGATGGGACAACTGAAACATTTACACAGTTGATCCAGCCATATAAATTCAAAAGATTAAATACGCATATTCAAAAATTAACAGGGATTACAACTGAACAGCTTCTTGATGCCCCTTCCTTTAAAGAGGCGTTTTATAAGTTTAAACGCTGGTGCAAACAGGATTATGTATTTCTGACATTTGGCGAATTTGATCGCAAAGTGCTGGAAGAAGAATTGATGCGTAATTACATAAAAAATGATTGTTTATATCCGATGATTGATTTTCAGCAAAAATATATGATTGCGCATGCATTGAAGGAACAGCCTTCTTTAGGAGGCTTAATGGCTCAGCTCGGATTGGAAAACGAAACACAGCACCGCGCTTTAGCTGATGCTGCGAGTCTTTTGTCCATCTTTATGGAAGTAGACGGGGAAAAACTGATCGAACAGCAACAAACAAATAATTTTTTACTGTTGTTAACAAACTTCCGTATGCTTGAAACAACTTATGAATTAGTGATTTCAGCGACATATTGTAAAGTTGAAAATGAACAAATACATATTCAAACGATGAATACATTTCGGGATGAACTACCTTTCACCATTCAAACGATTGAACGGCAGGGAGAAGATGGCGAAGCGACAATTACAGAAAAAATCAATATTAAACCGAATGAGCAGGCAAAGCAGTTCTTACAGCAAATTTCCGCTGAGGCGGCAGGGAAAATTTTAATTTCGCGCACCGCATTACGCTCTATGTCAAAAATATTGAAGCTGCATCAAGTGACATTGCCTAAAACAGAAGTGATGACATTGGCTAATTTATTGAAAAAAGAAGAAATCATCGCAAAATTTCATTTAGTTGATGAATCTACACATTCATATGAAGCAAAGATTCTGCGTTTGATTCGAAAATACGAGCATGTATTTGTCGAGGAATTTTATAAACGGGCTTTAATCGAAAAAAATATAATTCAGGTATAATGAATTCTCCCATAATAGGAGAATTTTTTCTTTATTGCGTTTGCTCATTACGTTATGATAGGGAAGTACGAATTACTCGCGGGAATGATAAAGGAGAATATTTTATGTCAACATGGATTGGAATTGATACAGGGGGTACGTTGACAAAGCTTGCATATTTGAATGAACATCAGGAGCTTACATTGACAGTCTTTCCATCTAATGAAATGCATTTAGTTAAAGAATGGTTAGAAAAACATCCTCAAGTAGAAGAAATCGGCTTAACAGGGGGACGGACGGAACAATTGCGCGACGTTCTGAAAACGATGAAGTCGATTGAATATATCGTTGAATTTGAAGCAACTTTAAAAGGTGTGCGCTATTTACTGGAGAAAGAAGGACACGCCATCAACCAAAGTATCATTACAAACATTGGTACGGGAACATCAATTCACTATATGGACGGGAATACACATAAGCGTGTTGGCGGGACAGGTGTTGGCGGCGGCACATTAATCGGGCTTTCAACAATCATGACAGGCATTTCGGATTTTGATGTAATAAAGACACATGCTTTTCAAGGGGATCGCGAAGGAATCGATTTACTTGTAAAAGATATTTATCAAGGTATGGATACACCGATTGACGGCAATTTAACGGCCAGTAATTTTGGTAAAGTAGGAATTACCGAGAAACGCAAATTCATGCAAAATGATGTTTTAGCTACAACGCAAGGGCTAATAGGGGAAGTGATTTCCACGTTAAGCATTCAGCTTGCGGAGCAGCATCATACTGAAAATATTGTATATATCGGTTCAACATTAATAGACAATGACCAACTTATAAAAGTTATCGAACATTATACGATTTTGAAAAAGCATAAACCTGTATTTTTGAAAGATTGCGGATTTTCCGGTGCTATCGGCGCCCTTTTAAATATTCGCGAACACAATAAAATATAAGCGGAAGCATTTAAGCTAGCAGTTTAGTTTAAATGCTTCTTTTTTGTATTTTTTTGCTATACTGCTTTACATATTATTTCGTGAGGCGTAACATATAAGGTACGAATATATTTAGCTAGGTAAATAAATTAGAGGTGAATGGAATGAATCCGTTATTTCATATGTTTTTTCAGCAAAACCGGAATTTAGTCAATCAATTAAATGAAGCGTTAAAACCGCATAGTCTGTTTAGCTCACAGTGGACAATTCTTTTTTTACTGCATCAAAATGGACCGATGTCTTTAACGGAAATTTGGAAATACTTGAATGTGGAAGCACCGACTATTACAAGAACAGTGACGCGATTGGAAACGCTTGGCTGGGTGGAAAGACGGCAAGGCAATGATAAACGCGAAAAAATAATCGCTTTAACGAAGTATGCGTTTGCGCAGTTTCCGGCAGTCGAAGCATCTGTCTTATCATTTGAACAAAAAATAACTGAGCATTTATCACAGGAAGAACAGGAACTCCTAATTGATTTACTGGAAAAGATGGAAGGATAGTGTATATGGAGCAACAAGAACAACAGAATAAAATTTTTACGAAGCGTTTTATCAGCCTGTTTTTTACGAATATGGCAGTCTTTTTTGTATTTTATGGTTTAATTACAACATTACCGTTATATGCGATTGGGGTTTTAGGGAAATCGGATGACGATTCCGGACTGCTCGTAACTATTTTCTTATTATCAGCAATTATTATGCGACCATTTTGCGGGAAGCTGCTTGATTTGTTTGGGAAAAAGCGATTGCTTATAATCAGCCTTTTTATTTATTTAATATGCACGATTTTATATTTAGTTTTTAAACCATTTATTTTATTGTTGGCATTGCGATTTTTCCAAGGGATTTGGTTTAGTATTGCTACAACAGCGGCAGGTTCATTGGCTGCAGATATTATCCCGGCAAATCGCAAAGGAACAGGCCTTGGATATTTTACGATGTCTACGAATTTAGCCGTTGTATTCGGACCATTTTTTGGCTTGCTGATCATTCAATATGCAAGCTTCAATGTATTATTTATCGTGTTGTCCGTGTTTGTTGCCATTGGCGGATTACTTGCATTAACAATACAGACGAAAGATTTGCCGGCACCATTAGTGAAAGACCGTAATTTGAAATTTTCATTCAATGATTTATTTGAGCGTAAAGCATTGCCGATAGCAGCAATCGCCTGCTTGATTGCATTTTCTTATGCAAGTGTTTTATCTTTTTTATCGCTCTATGCAGAAGAAAAGAATTTACTCGGGGCGGCAAGTTATTTTTACGCTGTATTTGCGGTTGCAATGATTTCCATCCGTCCGTTCACAGGCAAAATTTATGATACACTCGGGGCAAAATATGTTATTATCCCTTCGTTCTTTTTATTTATGATTGGGCTTGTCATACTGGCAAATGCGGATCAATCCGTTACATTTTTATTATCGGCCATCTTTATCGGGGCAGGGTACGGGACATTGACGACAAGTTTCCAATCGTTATGCATTCAATCAACTTCCGCTAAGCGCAGCGGTTATGCTACGGCAACGTATTTTACTCTATTCGATATAGGAATTGCAATCGGTTCGTATGTATTGGGAATTGTTGCGGTAAACTTAGGCTATGAACTAGTTTATATTAGTTCGGCTGCATTATTGGTTGTCGTATTTATAATTTACATGCTGTTTTTCGTTTACAGAAAACCAAACACGCAAAACTGAAGAAAACGATTCATTTATGTGTTTTTTGATAAATGAATCGTTTTTTATTGAGAAGATAGTGCAAAACATCGAAATGTTAGGTGCATCAATTGCAAAGTCTGAACCGGCGCTATAATGTTTCTGATGAATTCTTCAAAATCGCTTCACGTGCAAGTACATCTGCGGCTTTATTGTCTTTATCGGGAATCCATTTTATGAAAAAAAGCTCAAACTGTTCAATAAGGGATAACGCTTGTTGCAAATATGGCTTAAATTCCTCGTTTTTGACATATGCTTTGTCGATTGAACTTACAACTATTTTCGAGTCGGAGCGCATCGAAACAAACGATGAGCCGATTTTCAGCGCTTCTTCCAATCCGCGCACTAGTGCAGTGAATTCTGCCTGATGATTATTTGTATTGCCTATTGGTTCGCTTATTTTTAAGTGATGTCCTTCACCTTTTATAAAAATCCCGATTCCACTCGGACCAGGATTGCCGGCACTTGCGCCATCAATGTATACTTCTAGCATTAAACCGCTCCTTTTGCTTCACATACATCAAGTATAGCAAAAGGATGGAAGTTGGAGAAAAGAAATAAAATAGCGTACAATAGTAAAACAAATTAGAGGAGGCACATGAATTGAATAAAGTTGATGTAATGAAAGATATAGATCAATTAACAGATACGTACTGTGTGGATTGCCTTGTCATTCGTGACCTTCGAAAAACTCGAGGGAAGCAAGGAGCACATCGTTTCTGTATAGAAAGCTGCACAGTAGGAGAACAGCTTCAGTTTTTAGGTGAAGAAATAATGAAAATTAGTGAAAAATGATAATTTTTTAACATTTGCTATATTGTTGAAAAATGATATTTTTTTGATATACTTATTAAGTATTTCTTATTTACCTTTATAAATCTTTGGTACAGATTTATGTTCTATAGGTAAATCCTTCAACGGAGTGGTTTCCGTTGAAAAATTTCTTCATTTTTTAATCCCTTTATTGCAAAGGGAAAAAACGATTTGTAATTAGCGCAGCATCACGGCTAATTTACGAATCGTTTTTTTATTTTCGCATAATATAAAAGCTACTTTCGATGTCTCGAAAGTAGCTAATTTGATTTTATTGCTTTTCTTTGTAGAAAGCAGTTAATTCCTGATAATATTTATTCAATGAAGACGGGGAAACGCTAAAGCTTTCGCCGATTTCTTTAACAGTGAATTTTTGGCCTAATAAATCATGATCTTGACCGAAACGAATAGCGCCAGCAGCAATAGCTCCTGCTTTTCGGGCTGAGGGCTGTTTTTCAATTAAATAATCTTCAACGAGCATTACAAAGCTTTCATTATCGATGGATTTGTCTGTCATGAATTCTTTTAGCTGCTCAACCACTTCTTGTTCAAACGGCGTGAACTCTTCGCCTTCGTAGCCGTTTTCTACTAAACCTTCCCATAATAATAGGTGTTTTTCTTTTGCGAATTGCTCGAGTGATAAACCACTTGCATTAAAAGCATCTGTAAATTGCTCAAATGATATCGCATGTTCTTTATGGAAGAAAATTAATGTCGAAACGGCTAAAACATGATTTTCCTTTTTAGAACCATCAGGCAATAAAAATGCGAATACACGCATCCCTAATGGAATAGATTTATGACTTTCACGCTGAATATGATAGCTTGTACCATCTAATGCAGAAATAGCCGTAAAATAATCGTTGTTCACTTCTTCTACGATACCAATGAAGAAAATTGGCTTTTCCCATGTTTGCAACAATTCGATCATCGATGGGCGCATAGCTTTCTTTGCTGTTTTTAACAGGAAATTTTTCCAAATATCCGGGCGCTGATGGAAGAAAAATTCATCCAAGGCAACTGCTTCTACTAATTCTTTGTGTAACTTTTTTTCAAGCTTAGGGGCCCAAATTTGCACTAATTCCATAAACTCTCGAATATCTTTTCTTTCTGGGTAGTTACTATAGAATGTTTGCAGCACGTTTTCAATTTCATCTTGGAAAACGTTCATCGAAGTAACTTGGTTTTTCCCTTCGCAACATTTCTTATATTTTTTTCCGCTACCACATATGCATTGGTCATTACGTCCAACCATAACCATTGTAACACTTCCTTTAATACAACTTGTTAAATACTTGTTATTGTAGCAATGCTATTCTTTATAATAACGTCAGAATGTTATTATGAAAACTGATTATCTTTTTAGAACTATCAGAAAAATAGTCACATTTTTTATTATATTAAAAAATGATTTAAAATAGAACAAAAATAGAATAAAAATCTCTGCCTTAAAGAAAAAAAGGAGAAATGGCGCAATAATCACCATGCCTCCCAGTATTATATCGTTGTCTCAGATTGAGCGGCTGCAGTTAATTTTTTCATCGATATCAATTGTTCAAGCTGAGCAACAAAATTTCCGATTAAAATAAATGCGCCACCGATTAATAGCTGCGAAGTCAGTCCTTCACCTAGGAAGATCACTGCAAAAATCGCCGCAAAAATTGGTTCCAAAGAAAAAATTAAACCCGTATGTGTAGGGGATGTATATTGTTGTACAACAGCTTGTGCAATAAAGCAAAATGCTGTACAAATAATGCCCAATCCTAAAATAGCAACCCAACCCGTTGAAGTTGACGGAAGCTGCGGGGATTCAAATAATATTGTAAAAATTGCGCCGAATAAACCAGCGACACCTAACTGGTACACACCGTAAGAAATCGATTCCACGTCTTTCGTGAATTTACTGTTTAATATTAAGTAGACAGAGTAGCAAACCGCAGCAATCGCAACTAATAAATCACCTGGCTGGAAAGAAAGCGATTCTTTAAATGTTAAAATTATAATCCCTATCATTGTCGC
This sequence comes from Solibacillus silvestris, assembly GCF_051967575.1. NCBI lineage: Bacteria > Bacillati > Bacillota > Bacilli > Caryophanales > Caryophanaceae > Solibacillus > Solibacillus silvestris. Next base: position 185,378 of record NZ_JBQCJW010000001.1, on the reverse strand, counting down.
AACAACGGCAAAGCTTACTGCCCGTGAAGGGAGTCGTTTTTCCAAAAAGCTTGTAAAGATAGGCACCAATACAACAGTTAAGCTTAAAATAAAGCCCGCATTGCTTGCAGAAGTCGTTTTTAATCCGAAAAGTGATAAGGCAAAAACCGAAAACAGCAAAAAACCTTGAATGGATGAATAGAAAATTGTTTTTGCATTGACGCGCAACATCTTCGGCAAAAAGATTAGCCCCGCAATGATAAATGCGATTAAACATCGCAATGCTACAACATTATAGGTTTCCAAAATTTCAAGCCCCATCACCATAAAGGTATAGGATAGCCCCCAAAACATCGTAACGATAATCATTAAAACATTTGCTTTTCCCTGTAAACTCAAAGATGTCACCACATTTCTGAAAAATAAGTACATTACTGTTATAAAACAGTATAATCTGTGCGTTGTGATTAGTAAAACGAATGTTTATAATGGTTAATATGAAAAAAATTCATGATGTAAAATATATTGTGGAGTGAATTATAATGAGTTTAGTGAAATATGAAATTTTGAATAAAGTTGCGGAAGTGCATAGCTTCACAAAAGCGGCAACAAGTTTAGGGCTCACACAATCTGCCGTAAGTCATGCCATATCGAGCTTGGAGAAGGAATTCGGGTTTAATTTAATTCATCGAAATCGAACAGGTGTTACATTAACGGAAGATGGAATGCAAATGCTGTATGAAATGCGCAAAGTTCTGCTGGCACAGGAACATTTGCAGCAAGCAGCATCGAATATTTTAGGCGTGAATAAAGGAACGGTGCGTGTAGGGCTTATTTCGACGATTTCCACACATTGGATGCCGAATATTATTCATATTATGGATTCCCAATATCCCGGAATCCGCATTGAACTCCGGGAAGGGGATTACTATGAAATTGAACAATGGCTATTGAAAGGTGAGGTCGATTGCGGCTTTTTAAACCGGACAAGCTCGAAACAATTTGAATTTATGCCATTAAAGCGAGATCCGCTGTTATGTATTGTGTCGTCCGATAGTCCGCTATATGATAGAACAGAGATTAATTTATTGGAAATTGAAAATACACCAATCATTATGCCATCATATAAAGGGACAAATGATGTGATGACTGCATTCGAAAAATACGGAGTCCATCCGAATATCCGCTTCGAACTCTATGATGAGAAGGCGATTGTATCGATGGTGGAGCATAATGTGGGAATTAGTATTTTACCGGAAATGGCGATTTCAATGTTGCCGAATAATGTGAAGGCCTTGCCGCTCGTGCAGGAAAGCTATCGTATTATCGGTTTATCGACGAAGCAGAAACTTTCACCAGCATCGCAAAAATTTGTGGAAGTACTCCGGCAATGGCTTGCAGATGCAAAACAATAAAAGGGGACCAACAATGTTAACAGGAAAAAAAGTATTAATAACAAGCGGCGGCACTTTTGAAAAATGGGATAATGTGCGCGGCCATACGAATTTATCAAAAGGAACGATGGGGTGCTATTTAGCGGAAGCCGCATTGGAAAAAGGGGCAGATGTCATTTATATGCACGGCGTTTTTGCACAGCTTCCAGAGCATGAAAAGGATATGCAGCTTATTAAATTTGAAGGAATTGAGGATTTAGGAAAGCAGCTAAAAACCATTTTGCAAAAAGAGTGCATCGATTATGTTATTATGGCGGTGGCCGGCTCTGATTGGCTAATTGATAAAGTGTTTGATCAAAGCGGCAATGAACTGACGGAAAAAGGGAAAATGCCTTCTGATGAACCACCGATTATCCATTTTAAAAAGGCCCCGAAAATACTGGCACAAGTAAAAAGTTGGAACCCTAATACGACTTTGATAGGATTTAAATTGGAAGCTACCGACGATGAAAATTATTTAATCGAGCGTGCCGCATTACGCATGAAAAGCGCAAAAGCGGATTATATGGTCGCAAATAGTTCAAAATCCCTGTATGGGGCGATGGAGCCGCATTATATTATTCACCAGTCGGGGGAAACGATAAAGGTGGCCGGCAAACAAGCTGCGGCAATTGCATTAATCGACTTGTTTTCATAAATATTTATTACTGCTGCTTCGCTCAGATGCTAAATGTTATAATGGGAATATTCTTTCTATTTGAATTTGAAAAGAGGTTTAATCATGTATCAATTCGATCATTTAGTTCACTTTGTCCATCAGCCTGAAAAAACAATGCATCAACTTCAACAAGAAGGGTTTCATGCAGTGGCAGGTGGCAGCCATGAAGCATGGGGCACATATAATACATTAAGCTATTTTGATTTATCCTACATTGAATTAATCGGTATTGAGGATGAAGAAAAATACAAAGAAGCAGCAAATAAAAATTATACGTTGCACGCTAGCTATGAAAAAAGCCGACGCAAAGATGGCTTAATACGTTTTGCAATTCGCACAACAACTATCGAGGAAGATGCGAAAATGTTTGCACAGGCCGGTCTGGAAGTTTTTGGCCCGGAACGCTTCACTAGAAAACGCGAGGACGGCTCGGAAATTAGTTGGCAGCTGCTTCATATCGGTCATCCAAACTCTAAAATCGACTTTCCGTTTTTCATTCAATGGGATGAGGGGGACGGTATTCGACGCAAAGAATTAATGGAGCGTGGTGTAATAGCAAAACATCCATTAGGTGATTTAACGCTTGAAGCAGTGCATTTTGTCGTGCCGAATTTTGATGCAGTGAATCAAATTGCCGAACTTTGCGGGGCTGCTATTTTAAAAAAGGAAGATTTAGAGGCAAATGCCGAGTATACAATCGTTTTGCTCGATGGCGTTAAGCTCATTTTCGCAAAACCGATTGGAGAAGGTATTGTTTGGGATTTTATGCTTGAAAATGGCTATGGAATAAAAAAGGCTGTACTTTCAGGCGCACAAGAAACGAAATTAATTACGATAGATGGCGCACGCTATGAAATGGTTAATATATCAAAAAAATAAAAATTCAAAGGTGAAAAAATGGGCTTAACGAAACAGCAAGCAATCCAACAGCTTAATAACAATAAATATATTGGTTTCACAACTTCCACAGGGAATGTGATTGTGAAAAAGGCGAATCGTACTGACTATAATATTTACGTATATGAAAATGAAAATGATGAGCCGGCCCACTATATTGGGTCGATCGCAAATGTGTTGAAAACATTAAATGATAAAAATAGCAACAAAGATTTTGTTATTGTAGAAAAAGAATAAAAGCGCTAAAGTGCTAGAAATTGATAATTTATCGCAAAGTTATGACGGTGTGATAGAATATACTTCTTATACAGAAAAAAGAAGCTGTAAACGATGTGTTGGCAGACTCGTTTACAGCTATATTTATTTTTTCACGACATTCGCTGCTTGAGGACCCCGAATGCCATCAATCACATCAAATTCAACGGCTTGCCCTTCATCAAGTGAACGAAACCCCTCGTCTTTTATGCCAGTAAAGTGTACAAAAACATCTTCACCATTATTACATTCTATAAATCCGTAACCTTTTTCATTATCAAACCATTTTACAGTGCCTTGGTGCATCCGCTTTCTCCTCCGATACTGTCAAATTCAATTGATGAAACATTAAGAGTACAGAATATTACGAATAAACTATATACTAAAAAGACAAGCGATGTCAATAATTTGTCGATTTACGCGGTCTTTTTTGTTTATGAATTCAGATAAAACAGACTATAATTATAACGACTACATATTATGAAAGCAGGGCTAAATATGACAACGACGACGAAAAAACCTTTAACAGACATTGAAATAGCAAATAATGCTGCAATGAAACCAATTGTGGAAATTGCGGAAAATGCACAAATTCCATTAGAGGCAGTCGAACAATATGGTCGCTACAAAGCAAAAATTGATACGAGCAAAATTATAGGTGAGGCAAATGCAAAAGTCGTGCTTGTTACGGCAATTAGCCCTACACCAGCAGGAGAAGGGAAATCAACTGTAACGGTAGGATTGGCGGACGCACTCCATCAATTAAACAAGCGCGTGATGGTCGCATTGCGTGAGCCATCATTAGGACCGGTAATGGGCGTAAAGGGCGGCGCTACTGGCGGTGGTTATGCGCAAGTATTGCCGATGGAGCAAATCAACTTGCATTTCAATGGTGATTTTCACGCAATCACTACAGCAAACAATGCATTATCAGCACTTATTGATAATCATATCCATCAAGGCAATGCACTCAATATTGATCCGCGCCGAATTATTTGGAAGCGGGTAGTGGATTTAAACGACCGAGCATTGCGACACGTTACAGTAGGTTTAGGTGGTCCTTTACAAGGTGTACCGCGTGAAGACGGGTTCGATATTACGGTAGCATCCGAAATTATGGCCATATTCTGTTTAGCGACAAGCATTCATGATTTGAAACAACGCTTGGCACGTATCGTGATTGGTTATACATATGACCGTGAGCCGGTAACAGTAAGCGATCTGCAAGTGGAAGGGGCGCTCGCTTTAATTTTAAAGGAAGCATTGAATCCGAACTTAGTACAGACGATTGAAGGGACACCTGCGCTTATTCATGGCGGACCCTTTGCAAATATCGCACATGGTTGCAACTCCATAATAGCTACACAAACAGCTCGTAAACTTGCCGATATCGTTATTACGGAAGCAGGGTTCGGTTCTGATTTAGGAGCGGAGAAATTTTTAAATATTAAAGCGCGAGAGGCAAAGTTTAAGCCTAGTGCTGTAGTCGTTGTCGCAACAATTCGTGCACTGAAAATGCATGGTGGCATAGCAAAAGCAAATTTAATTGAAGAAAATGTGGAAGCATTAAAAGCAGGGATTACAAATTTAGCGCAGCATGTCGAGAATGTTCGTAATTTCGGTCTTGAACCGGTTATAGCATTAAACCGTTTTATTACAGATACGGAAAACGAGCTACGTACTGTTTTACAATGGGCAAAAACAAATGGAGTGCGGATCGCTCGCACAAATGTATGGGAAGATGGAGGTAAAGGTGGCATTGAACTAGCTGAGCAAGTGCTGGAAGTAATTGAACAGCCGAATACATTCCATCATTTATATGAGCTTCAGGAAACAGTGGAGCAAAAATTAACGAAAATTGTTCAGCAAGTGTATGGCGGGAAAAGTGTGCAATTAACAGAAGCAGCAAAAAAGCAATTGGCGACAATCGAGAAAAATGGTTGGGATAACTTGCCTATATGTATGGCAAAAACGCAGTATTCATTATCGGATCAGCCACGCTTACTCGGTCGTCCAACAGATTTCGTTGTCACAATTCGCGAAATCATTCCGAAATTAGGTGCAGGATTCCTTGTGTGTCTGACGGGGGACATTATGACAATGCCAGGTTTGCCAAAACAACCAGCAGCATTGCGTATGGACGTTGCGGAAGACGGCAGTGCTATTGGCCTGTTTTAAAAATTAAAAAACAAAGAAGAAACGTATTCGTGTGATTGTTCATGCGAATACGTTTCTTTAGTTTGTATTGTTATTGTCCAAAATTTTTGATTCCTTTAAAACATGATTTCGAATAGGTTAGTAACAATCATGAAAGTGGCACTTGCTCCATATGCTACTGATCCGATTAAAATTGGTGAAATGACGATTAAACCTTTACGTTGACTATCATTCATATTAGGTGCTACAGCTTGCATAATTCTTTGCATAACTAACACTTCCTTTTTCTCTGTTTTGTGTTTCCTTATTGCTATTATATGATAGATGTTTGTAAAATACAATATAATTGTTCACACTTTAGACAAAAAACTTTTTCGGGAAAATAAAGATGCTTGATTTTTTGCTTGAAAGTTGCTATTTAGCGTGGGTGGTAATAAGGCTTGCAAGAGGCATCAGAGTAAATATTATGCTGAATAACTGAAGTTGCTGGACGACTCATGTTAAAATAAATACGGAGAAGCATAAAAAGAAAATGGTGGGTTGAATATGACTGATGTATTAGTGAAATGTGAGCAATTAGTAAAAGAAATTTATGAAAATATGGATGCAAGCCATGATTTTCAGCATATTGAACGGGTATACGCAAATGCAATGGCAATCCTGAAAACCGAGCCTTTGGCAAACGAGAAAATCGTCTCGTTAGCAGTGTTATTGCATGATGTAAGCGATGCAAAATATGCGGAAGACAAGGCGCAGGAAGAACGGATTCTAGACGAAATCGGAATAACCGAAAATGAAAAAAGCCATATCCGAACAGTCATTGCCGAAGTTTCGTTTAATGGCGGAAATGTATTAGAAGCGACGACGGTAGAATCGAAAATCGTACGGGATGCGGATCGACTTGATGCAATCGGGGCAGTAGGGATTGCGCGCACATTTTCATATGGAGGGGCGAAAGGGCGCAAATTGTACGATGATGGTGAAGAAGCCCGATTCAATATGACGGAGGAGCAGTACCGGACCCAGTCAACAGCGACTGTAACACACTTTTATGAAAAATTATTATTATTGAAAGATTTAATGGTTACAGCAAAGGGGCGCGAAATGGCTGAAGAACGCCATGCCTTTATGGTACAATTTCTGGAGCAGTTAAAAAAAGAAAGAGACGGGATTTCATGAGCCATTTAATCGTATCAAATTTAACAAAAACAGTAGGCGATAAAACGCTATTTCAAAATATTGAATTTACTATTTACGAAGGGGAACGCGCAGGCTTAATCGGCATAAACGGTACAGGAAAATCAACATTATTATCGATATTGGCAAGGAAGCAGGATGCAGATATGGTAGACTTTGACCATCCGAATAAGTATCGCATCGCGTATTTGGAGCAGGACCCTCAGTTTCCGGACAATTTAACAGTACTTCAAGCAGTATTTAGCGGGGATTCACCAATATTGAAGCTAAACCGCGCATATGAAGAAGCAGTTACAGCATTATCGCAAAACCCGCAATCGGAAAAGCTGCAAAATGAATTGTTTCGCTTACAGCAGCAAATGGATTCCGAAAACGCATGGGATGTGAATGCATTAGCAAAGCAGGCATTGACGAAACTGGGAATCGATATGTTTGATCAAAACGTAACAGATCTTTCCGGGGGACAACAAAAGCGTGTCGCATTGGCGAAAGTATTAATTGAGCCGGCAGATCTCTATTTGCTGGATGAGCCGACGAACCATTTGGATGTTACATCTACAGAATGGCTGCAGGATATGGTTTCGCGTTTAAAAGGCGCGGTTATTTTCATTACGCATGATCGTTATTTTTTAGATGAAACTGCGACACATATATATGAATTGGCGGACAAAACTTTATACCGCCATACAGGTTCGTACGGAGATTATTTGGAAGCGCGTGCCATTCGGGAAGAGATGAATGCTGCGTCACAGGCTAAGCTGCGGAATCGCTATCGCTCTGAGCTTAAATGGATTCGACGCGGCGCGAAGGCGAGAACAACGAAACAAAAGGCACGTATTCAACGCTTCGAAACATTGGATGAATCAATTGACCGTTCAAACGACCAAACCGATTTAGAGTTGAGCTTGGCAACAACGCGTTTAGGCAAAAAAGTGTTGGAATCGGATGGGATTTCAAAAGCGTATGGGGACCGCACGATTATTAAGGATTTCCAGTTTCTGCTTCAGCACGGTGACCGCATTGGCATAATTGGGGCAAACGGCTATGGAAAATCGACATTACTGAATATGCTTGCAGGCGAAATTGAGCCAGATGCAGGGGAAGTTATTGTCGGCTCAACGGTAAAGCGCCTGCATTTTAAACAAGCATTGCCCGCAATGAATGAAAATGCCCGTATGATCGACTATATTCGTGAAGCTTCGAACGATATTACAGATGGGGAAGGGGTCCGGTATTCGGCTTCACAAATGCTGGAGCGATTCTTATTCCCGCTCAATACCCATGGAACACCGATAAGCAAATTGTCAGGCGGGGAACGGAAACGCCTTCATTTACTGCGCCTGCTAATGGAGCAACCGAACGTACTGCTCTTAGATGAGCCAACGAATGATTTGGATATCGAAACATTGGGTGTGCTTGAAGACTTTATCGAAAACTTTCCGGGTGTAGTAATTACGATTTCCCATGACCGCTTCTTTTTAGATCGTATTGCTAAAAAGCTTTGGATTCTGGACGGGAAAGGCGGCGTATTAGAAAGCCTGGACATATATACAGATTATTTAGCGAAAAAAGAGGCCGAGCTGCAGCAAGAAGCAAAGGAAGTAAAACAAGAGAAACCTAAATCGGAAAAAACAAAGCCCGAAAAGAAAAAGCTGTCATTTAAAGAACAAAAAGAGTGGGAGACCATCGCAGACACAATTGCCGATATGGAAGAAAAGATCATGCAAACGGAAGAGGAAATCGCGAATGCAGGATCTGATTTTACAAAGCTTCAACAGCTGACGGCCGATCTGGAAAAATATAATCAGGAATACGAACATTTAATCGAGCGTTGGAGCTATTTAGACGAAATCGTAAACGGATAGGAGCATAACAATGAAAATTTTATCAATTGAACCGACACCAAGCCCAAATTCAATGAAAATTGTCATCGATCAAGATTTGCCATTTGGTAAAAGTTTTAATTATAAAAAAGAGAATATTGATGAAGCATCACCGGAGCTGCAAGCGATTTTTGCTGTAGAAGGAGTGAAGGGGATTTATCATGTTTCGAACTTTTTAGCGGTGGAACGTAATGCTAAATATACATGGGAAAATATTTTGGCCGATATTCGCCGTGCTGTCGGGGGACAAGCAGCTGAAAATACAGAGTATGAAATGAATGAGCATTACGGTGAAGTGAATGTTCATGTGCAAATGTATAAAGCGATACCTTTGCAAATTAAAGCATTTGATAGTGAAGGGGAAATTCGCCTGAGCGCGGGAGATCGTTTTACATCCGCATTTAAACGTCTTCAATTTACTGTATCAGATGAAAATTACATTTTTGAACGAAAATGGGTGGACTTCGGTGTTCGTTACGGGGATAAAGAACAAGTTGTACAAGAAGTAATGAAAGAAGTCGATGCACTTTATCCACAGCATCGTGTTGAGTCGATTGTTCAGTCGGCAAATTCCCATGTCATTACAGCTGCACAAGAGCGTAAAGAAGTAACATTGCAGCAATATGCGCAAGTGGAAGATTGGCAACAGCGCTTTCAGCTGCTCGACCAGCTTCCTGATCCGGAAGTAAAGGACATTCCGTTATTGGAAAAGGCATTAGAAGATGAGCAAATGTCAATACGACGTCTTGCAACAGTATATTTAGGCATGATTGAGGATGTAGCGGTCGTGCCTGCATTAACGAAAGCATTAAATGACAAAAGTGCGGCAGTTCGCCGTACAGCAGGTGACTGTATGAGCGATTTAGGATTGCCGGAATTTGAATACGCAATGATTGCCGCATTAGCGGACAAAAATAAACTCGTTCGTTGGCGCGCGGCTATGTATCTGTATGAAGCTGGAACAGAGCATGCTGTTACAGCTTTAAAAGCAGCGAGTGAGGATAAAGAATTCGAAGTGAAGTTACAAGCAAAAATGGCATTGGCCCGAATAGAAGGCGGGGAAGAAGCAAAAGGCTCTGTTTGGAAACAAATGACGGAGAGCCGCAAAGGATAGTAAAAAATCTCTATTTTATAAAGTTGTTAACGATATTCAGGCATCGTTAGCAGCTTTTTTAATTTTACGGAAACCCGAAAGTGGGGATAAGCATACATTGATAGTCATGGTTTTGTTAAGATAAAGCAATTTTTCGTAATAATGGTGTCGTTTTTTGTCGTGTCGGTGTCGATTAGTTATCGCTAATAAAAATGGTAATTTTTGAATATTTAGTATATATTTAAAATTGTGAAAGGGGTTGATGTATCAAAATGGAACTATTATTGAAAAATCCAAGTCTTTTGGAAAATGGTCGTAAGGAAGCATTATTAAAGCTGTTATACTCCGCTCAATTTGAGGATACAACATTTTTGGAAAGTAGCGATTTTTATTTATTTTTTCATGATATATGGTCACTTTTCGAAATTGGAGAAGGTTATAAAAATGAAATAGTAGAGGGAAACGTAAAGCTAAAAGAATGGCGGATTTTTGTTTTGGAGTTTTTTTCATCAAGAAATGTGGAAAAAATGCAGTTTGAATATTTAACGAACTCTTCTGAAAAGAAGTTTATGATTTCTCTCTATATATTGAAAAAAATAGCAAAAAATTATTTTTCCGCACTTGAAAAACTATTGAAATTCAAAACTATTAAGAGCGAGTATTCAATAGGTATCGAAAATGATATTCGGGATAGGGCGCTACAACGGGAAATATTATTGAAAATTCAAAACGACTGGTATGTGAATTTATATAAATTCAATTCTACATATGATTTGATTACCGAGGAAGTATTGGAAGAAGCGAATGCAGTGGAGCAATTATTCGGGGAAAATGTATGGGAAACAGTAAGCAATGAAAATTTGGCAAGACTTATGAATTACCTGGAGTCACAGCATTTTTCGGAAGTGTTGTTTTGGAAATCAAAATTTCAAACAGAGCAATTTTTAAACATTGGCTTGGACCCAAGCAGTACATATGTGTTTTGTGTACAAAAAGATGTTTCAATGAAAAGAAGCTTAAATCTACAAACAGCATTGGCAGTAGCTGTTTCCGAGTTCTCCCGAAAAAACGAGCATAATTTTGTTTTTCTGCCTTTTGCACAAACAATAGACCAAGAAATGATTGCATTAAATGGAAATATTGACTTCGAACATTACTTTGAATTTAACAAATCTTTCGGTGACAAGACGAAACCAATCAATTTTAAAGGTGTAATCAACTATGCTTTTACAATGTTGAAGTTAGAGCTGTCCCATAGCAACAGCGGGAAGATTTATTTGCTTTGCAATGAACTGCTGTTTAAGGATTTGCCGAATGAAGAAGAATGGAGAGCAGCTGTTATTCATTATAAGAAATTAAAAATGATAGAAATCGTAGTAATTTATATTGGCGATAAATCGAAGCTGCTGCCTATATGGTTTGCAGACAAAGTGCTGTTTCCAAAGCAATTGGCTCAATTTATTTAGCCGGAAAGAAAATAAACTCTGAATAGTGTGCGTTAATCGAACGCTTACTATTCAGAGCTTATAAATTTATCTACACTTAGCGGGTGTTTCAAACACCCGCTAAGTAAATATATGCCTATGACAGATGCTACAAAATTTTTTAAGGAACGGCAAGTTGAAATGAGCCTAAAACCATCATATTCTACGATAAAGGCTTACTAACATACGCCATGCAGACCTGTATACTCCAAAAGTCTGGATTCAATTACGGCGAGACGCAATTGACGAATTTCCGGATTTGAGCGCTTTTGCAGATTGCTCTGGGTAAAAGACGGTGTATAAAATACTTCCGAAAATGAGCACAATCCCCAGTACTTGCAAAAGGCTTGGACGAAATGACAATAAAATGGCATCCAGCAATATGGCAACGACCGGATCAACGAATACGAGCACTGACACAATAACGGTCGGTAAATCCCGGATACTATCAAAAAATAAATAGTAGACAAAACCAGTATGAATAAACCCTGTGCCAATTATGTATAGCCAATTCATATTTGTTAAACTATCGAATGCGGCAAAATCGCAAAGCGGCAAAAGCAAAACAATCCCGACAATTGTTTGGACGAATGTTAACGCATAGGAAGACATGCCTTGAATTGTTTTACTTGTAAACATCGTCAGCGCATAGCAAATCGCGGAAAGCAGTGCCCAGACGAAGCCTGAATTCATAAATTGCGAAACGCTTGTAAAACTGTCAACTCCGATAATAAGAATGCTTCCAAAAAAGCAAATGACAGTTGCGCAAATTGAGCGTATTCCCATCTTCTCCGCCAAAAAGACAGAGCCCAGCATTAAAACAAATATCGGTGCTAAATTATAGATGGAAATTGCAATTGAAATGGACATCACCTCAAACGCCTTAAATAAAAATACCCAGTTCAATACGATAAATACTCCGCAAATCAGTGTTTTCAATATTTCGCCTTTTTTCCATACTTCTGTTTTATGTCCACCGGTAATGAACCAAAGTCCGCTTAAAAAAATTGTCGCGCAAATACAGCGAACAAAAACGAGTTCAACAGCTGGCAAACCTGTCTGTGTTGTAAAAAAGCCGATCGATCCGAAAATAGCCATGGAAATAGTGAGCTTAATCATCGAGCTTACATTCATAATCTGAACCTACTTTCATAAAAAAACTGCAATATGAGGGCGTAATTTATTCGCGGATTTGTCCATTTCCTTGAATATAGTATTTTGAAGAAGTTAATGCAGTTAAACCCATTGGACCCCGGGCATGCAATTTTTGTGTCGAAATGCCAATTTCAGCACCGTAACCAAACTCAAAACCATCTGTAAAGCGTGTCGAAGCATTATGATAGACTGCTGCGGCATCAACAGAATTTAAAAACACTTCAGCATTTTGCAGATCGTCTGTAATAATAGCTTCTGAATGGTTTGTTCCATATAGATTAATATGATGAATTGCTTCAAAAATATTTTCTGCAATTTTCACGCTTATTGTCAATGACAAAAATTCCTCGGCAAAATGTTCTTCCGATGCGGGAAGTGCTTCGTTTAATACACTGCAAACATATTCATCGCCATATATTTTAACGCCAAGCTCAAAATATAAATAATTTAAAAAATCCTTTCCATGAATATCGAAAAAGTCTTTATGCATGAGCAGACTTTCAGCAGTATTGCATACGGATAAACGCTGTGTTTTCGCATTTTTTAAAATCTTTTTCGCCATTTCAAAATTGGCTAAACTATCCAAATAAATATGGCAGTTGCCAGCGCCTGTTTCGAGTACCGGCACAGTCGATTCACGCACGACTAAATCGATCAGCTTTTTTCCGCCGCGTGGAATAAGGACATCTAAATACTCAGTTAATGTAAATAATGATTTGGCGGTTTCACGGCTCGTATCTTCAATGAGCAATACTGCATCTTTAGGGTATTTAACTGTTTCCAAAGCACGGTGAATCGATGCGACAAGTGCTATATTGGAATATTTTGCGGAGGAGCTTCCCCGCAATAATACCGCATTCCCTGTTTTTAATGATAATGTGGCAGCATCAACAGTGACGTTCGGACGAGCTTCATAAATCATGCCGACAACACCAAGCGGCACACGCTTTTTCGTAATTTGAAGTCCATTTTCTTTTACAATATGCTCTAAAACCTCACCAACCGGATCTTCCAGCTGGACGAGCTGCAATATCGCATCACTCATTGCTTGAATGCGGTCTTCACTCAATAAAATGCGATCGAGTGTCGATTCATCAAGCCCATTGGATTTGCCGGAAGCTATATCTTTTCTGTTTTCAAAAAGCAGCAATTCCATATCGATCATTAGTTGGTATGCAATGCTTTTTAATGCTTCATTTTTTTCGGATGAGCTTTTCATATTCGTTTCGAAGCTCGCCGTTTTAGCGCGCTTTCCTTTCTCGATGACTTCATTTATAATTTTTTCCGCCACAAATATCCCTCCTTAAATTTTTACCCATTGATTGCGGTGAATGACTTCTACTGGAAGCCGCATGAGCTCGGCGGTCCGTTTGCCCATTGCAAGCTCCAATTCAGCCGATGAATAGAGAATTTCACCGCGTCCGATGCATGTATGACGATCGTAAACTTCTACAACATCACCTTTTTCAAATTGCCCTTCATATGCATATACACCAGCAGGCAGCAAACTTTTTCCACCATGCTGCAATGCCTGAACAGCACCTTCGTCAATAAAGAGCTTACCGGAAGATTTCGTCAGTTTTACCCATTGCTTATTTGTAGGAGTGAACTTTTCATGGCGTTGAAAATAAGTACCGTCGCCATTGTTTTTTAAAATTTCAATTAATTTATCAGACCCTGATCCCGTTCCGATAAATACTTCCACACCTGTATTAATTGCAAATTTTGCCGCCGCCAATTTTGATTGCATCCCTCCTGTACCAACTTTGGAACTGGAGCCAGTGGCATAGCCGAGCAGCTCATCGGTAATTTCCTCGATTCTGTCTATTCGTCTTGCATCAATATTTGTCAATGGATTAGCTGTATACAGTCCATTAACGTCCGTCAAGATGATTAATTGATCTGCGTGGATAAGGCCGCTTACTAAAGCGGATAGCATGTCATTATCCCCAAATGTCAATTCAGCAACAGATACTGTATCGTTTTCGTTAATGATCGGGATAATCGAGCGTTCCAACAACTCGGACAAAGTTTCATACGCATTTTTGTATCGTTGTTTGTCGCTGAAATCTGAACGGGTTAATAATATTTGAGCAGGCGTAACATTGTATGCGGCAAATAAGTCTGAATAAGCTTGGATTAGAACACTTTGGCCGACCGCAGCAGCAGCTTGCCTTCCTTTTAATGTCACAGGCCTTGAAGAATAGCCCAGTTTTCTAAATCCTGCAGCCACCGCGCCTGAAGAAACTAATATAACTTCATGGCCATATTGCTTCAGTAGTGCCAGCGCTGTTACATGATCTTTAAATTTTTCATTATCGAGCTCGCCTTTATTGTTCGTCAATGAGCTGCTGCCGATTTTTACAACAACACGTTTTCTTTCCATAAAAAAGCCTCCTTCAAATGAATTAATGGGTGTATTGTATTGTCCCGTTGTGCAGCATGGAAGAATCTAAATCCTAAAACGGGTAGTTTTAATGTTTTAACATATAAAAAAGCACTTCTCATCCTATAAATTAGGACGAAAAGTGCTTTTTTCCGTGGTACCACCTAAATTGAATGTATTGAATACATTCCACTTTATCTCGTAACGCTGAGTCGGCGCCTAAGTTTTTTAGGAGCTTGTTGAAGTAGGTTCGGCAGGTTTTGCAGTGCCATTCTTTCAGCCGCTGGAATGTGCTCTCTTGTTCAGCTAATTGCTGCGTACTCGTCTTCAATATGCTTTTGCATTTTCTAATAGCATGCATGATGTGCAGTTTTTTGTCAATAACTCCCCGCGCATTTTATTGAGAAAAAACGTCGGAAATGCCAATTTTGAGGGAGTTTATTACATAAAAAAACAGAATTATAAGATAATTCATTGTTTTAAGCAGCAATTTTTGAAAAAAACGGATTTTGCCTGTTTCCGAATAATTTTTTAAGTTTGTATTACCTAGGAATATTAGTTGTGCACAGCTTTAAGGATTGGAAAAAATGCAGGAAGCCGAGCTGCTTATCGCTGAAAACGAAGACTTAATAAAAAAAGTTATTTTTAAGCTGAAAATTTATCGGGATTTTGAGGAGTATATGCAAATTGGAAGAATAGCTTTATGGCAAGCGATGAAAAACTTTGATGAAACGAAAGGGGATTTTGCGATGTTCGCCTATATGGCAATCAAATATGCCATTATCCGCGAGCTCTCAAAATCCGGCTATGTTTCACAGCATGAAATAGTTGCAGAAGAGGAAAAACTGATTTTTAATATAGGGCAGCAATCATTCGTTCCATCTGGTCTGGAATGGCCGGAATGGTTTTTTGAGCTGGCTAACGAGGAACAATTTCTTTTAACTGCAATGTTCCAGGAAGATTTGTCTCTGAAAGAAATTGCTGAAAAATACAATATTCAATATGAAACGATAAAGAAAAGGCGCCAGCGATTATTTGCAAAGGTAAGGATGATGAGGGAAAAGAAAAACGGACGGGAAATAGGGGAGATACGAAAAAAGTGAAGGCTAAAAAGAAGCCCCCACTTTGTCGTATATTATTTTAATGTATTTAAAAAAGCTGTACGTTGTTGTTCGCTTTGTTGTGCACCGTTGACGAGCATAGCACCAATGCGGTATTCGGTTTGCCCCTTTTCAACAACGTATTGTAAATTAATCGACTGTACTTTATTTTCAATTTCGCAATCACCTTTAAACTCAACAACATGTTCCATCATTTTCGTTTGGAAATATTCCCAACGACCTTTTTCGCAATAGTTTGCAAATGCATCTCCAGTCATGACATCACTCTTTTCTATGACTGGAGTAGCTTGTATGTATGAAATATATTCATTATCGGTAACTGTTTTTTGCGGGCCAAAAAAATAAAAAAAGATACCAATAACCCCAATTGGTATAATCCAGAAAATTGTGCGCTTTTTTTTCCCCATTTAAAAAATCCCCCTTTATGTAATATTTAGTATAACATCCGTTTCACGCAACTTTCTACATCGAGATAATATTTATCTCGAAAAAATAACGATTGTCTTATTAAAGGCGGTGCGGGTTTATTGTCTCGAATTATTTTAAGAGATTAATTGGTCTCTCCCTTTCTCTTTTGCGATATATAAAAGCCGGTCTGCAGTATAAATGACTTCTTTTAATGATGCATTTTTATCCAATGTTGCTAAACCGATTGAAAGAGTAAGATAAAGTTCATGTTTGCCATCTATTTCAAATGGCGTGCTGCGGACACGCTGAAGCAGGTGTTCCAAAGTATTTATAGATTCATCCAAATTGGCTGCTTCCAAGTAAACGATGAATTCTTCGCCCCCATATCTGGCGAAAATCATATTTTTCCCCTTTTGTTTCTTAAATATGGCGGAAAGCTGGAGCAGCACGTCGTCACCGGCTATATGCCCATAAGTATCATTTATATTTTTAAAATGATCAATATCAATCATGGCGATATATCGGTTTTTCCCGGAAACGCTTGTCTTTGCCTCCAGTAATTCGATAAATTTCTTTCTATTGAGAAGATTCGTGAGTGGATCATGCCAAGCCATTCTCTCCAATTCGTTTTTATAATATTCTTTCTTATGCTCTGCCTTAATAAACGAATAATATGTAAAAGCAACAATAAGGAACGAGGTATAGCGAATTAAAAAGAAACCTTTAAACACTTCCCATCCATCCGGAATAATAAAAACAATGGGGAAATCGGATATAAACCAGCAAACAGTTAGGAGAAAAATTTTTTCATGCAGTTTATCCAGTTTAAATTTCAAGGAGTGCAAAAGAATTACAAATAAAGTTGGACCGACCATACCGGCT
Organism: Solibacillus silvestris; assembly: GCF_051967575.1. Lineage (NCBI taxonomy): Bacteria > Bacillati > Bacillota > Bacilli > Caryophanales > Caryophanaceae > Solibacillus > Solibacillus silvestris. The sequence goes on along the minus strand of NZ_JBQCJW010000001.1, from coordinate 168,369 downwards.
AATATACCTGGCAGTGTACCGACACCGCCCATGCTATAGCGCCAAATACAAACAATCGCAAGGGTGGCCAAGGCGGTTTTCCACCCTCTGAATATAACCAAAAATATAAGTGGTATTAATCGCAAATCAAACTTGTAGCCATCGATTTCAATTGGCAAATAAAACAGAATAATAATGACGGTTGAGAAAAGCAAAACAACACATAAGGAAAAAAACTTGCCGGAAAATCTATTTTTTTGATTTACGAGCATATTCATGAGTAAGTGGCCTACTAGTATAATAGCCAAATTGGATAAAATTGATTGAATCATAAATTTCACTTCCTTTCTTTTTTAGTTTGCATGTTGAACTGATGGATATGTTAAATTTCTTATGAATCCATAGCTTTAACTATCAATTATAAACAGTCCGCCGATTAAATTGAAGGATAAGTTACCTCGGTGTAAATTTTTGTATAGGTGTTTCTCCATAATGGCGAAACACCTATACAAATATAATAATATTTAATTGTCAATCTTGATAGCTATCAGGAATAATAGTAAAAGCTATAGTACGTGTAATGGCGTTTTCCTTGTTGTTTTCACTTTGAAAGTACTTAAGTAACAAATCGTTCAATTCACGTTGAAAATTCTCAAATTCTTCTTCCCCAATATTTAATTCTAAAAGCGAGAATGTCGCACGATCTTCAGAGCAGCTCCTTTTATTTAATGAGGAAAGATAATTTTGGTATTGTGACAATAAAGACAGTTGGTAATATGATACATAACTTAACTTCTTTTCTATCGGCGCTTTTTTCCAATCATTTGAGTCAAGGCGTGCGGCATTTTCATTAAGAACATAGTATTTTTCCGTGACGGACCTTACCTTTTTTTCTTTAATTACTTTGATAATCCCCGCATCAAGCAATAATTGAATATGCCGGTATAGTGTTGCTTGTGGAACGTCTCTAATAATTTTCACCATTTCAAGGGGTGTTAGGCCATTTCCTTTATTACACATAAGTGCCTGGCTTATTTTTATTCTTACAGGGTGCATTAATATTTCAGCTTTATTCACTTCGATTTCTCCTTTTCTAATAGTAATTTACTTCACGTGGCATAAAAAATATTATTTGTAATGAGAATATTATCATTATTGGTAATGATAATTAAGTTTAGAGAATGATTTTATTGAAGCTTCATCATGGATTAAATGATTTGAAAGATATTGATTGGATGGTTGTACTACAGGTTGCCCTACCATTTATAATAGTTAGCCTCATTCTTATTTTAGTTGCATTGATTGATTTATATCGCCATCGAAAGGCGAGGGGAAATGTACTTTTATGGACCATGGTAATTTTATTTTTTAATACGATTGGGCCAATTTTGTATTTTACTATCGGACGAAAAGGGGATAGAGCGTAATGAAATTGGAAATCAAGGATGTGACCAAAAAATTCAATGCAAAAACAGCAGTCAACAATTTTTCAATGGTAGTCGAAACTGGCCAATGTGTAGGACTCATTGGCCCAAATGGTGCTGGGAAATCTACTTTAATTAAAATAATAGCTAATATTTTATATGCAGATAAAGGGGAAGTGCTTCTTGGCGGAAAAAAAATATCGACTATGAAAAGAGAAATTGGTTATCTACCGCAATACCCTGAATTTTTTTATTGGATGACAGCTAAAGAAACACTCTTTTTTATGGGGCAGCTTTCAAGCATATCCTATGAAACACTTGTTGATGAAATTCCGGCCATCTTAAAAAAAGTAGGGCTATATAATGAACAAAATGAGAAAGTTCAAGCATTTTCAGGAGGAATGAAGCAGAGATTGGGAATTGCGCAGACACTTTTACACAAACCATCATTTATTGTGATGGATGAGCCAGTTTCCGCATTAGATCCAATCGGCAGGAGGGAAGTTTTAAATTTAATCCAAGAAATTAAACACGAAACGACTATTTTATTTTCTACTCATATTTTGAGTGATGCAGAGGAAATATGTGAACGGTTTGTAATTATGAAGCAAGGAAAGAAAATTGAAGATACAACAATAGAGGAACTATTAACACGCAATCTTGAATCTGCTGTTTATCTTGAAATTGCATCTCAAGATATGCTTTGGGTTCAATTGATTGAAAAGTTTCCATATGTAAAAAGTGTTGAAATAATCGGGAGAAAAGCAAAAATCACACTCGATAATGTCCAGGAAAATAAAAATATGCTAATACGCGATGCAATCGATAATAATATGGATATAGTCCGGTTTGAAGCTGGAAATAGTAATACGCTTGAGCAAATCTTTTTAAAAATGGTGGTGAGTGTATGACCCCTTTATATGTTTTAACAAAAAAAGAATATGTACAAATGTTCCGGGATTTTAAAGTAATATGGCTACCGCTTGTTTTTATGTTTTTAGGGGCGACACAACCCGTTGTCACATATTATCTTTCTTCAATTTTAACGGCACTTGGAGGAAATCAAGGTATTACTATTGATCCTTCAATGACTCAGCAGGATGGGGCACACGTAATGGCTGCTACTCTTGGGTCGCAATTCGATCAGTTAGGAATTATGATTATTGTTATTTCCATGATGGGTATTATACAGTCGGATAAGGCAAATGGGATGCTTGACTTTATTTTAACTAGACCTGTAAAGGTAGGATCATACATTGGCGGGAAGCTGTTTTCCAATTTCTCGATTGTGGCTGTTAGTGTGACGTTCGGATATTTAGTATCATATTTATACGTAAATTTTTTGTTTAATAATATATCATTGCTTAATATGATGATGGCGCTAGTTTGTTATAATTTATGGATATTCTTTGTGATTACATATACAGCTATGATTAGCACGATTTTTAATGGACAGGGAGTCATAGCTTTAATTAGCATAGTCTGTTTGCTTATGTTAAAAATAGTCTGCGGTTTATCTCCGATGCTTGATTTGTTTAATCCGGCTGGAATGAGCCAGCATGCTGTGAAGATATTGATAACTGGTTCTGTAGATCCTTATTTATATGGAAATATATTGATTACCATTATACGGGTGTTTTTAACTATAACCATTTCCCATCAATGGATTTCCGAAAAGAAATATTATAAAGAGTGATGGTGAGGGAGGGGGAGTGCAGAAGATCCCTTAATAGTATTGTCGAATCAACGTCAACCAAATATGAAAGATAATTATTCTAAATATCATTAGCTATTTTAAAAACATATTTGTCTATTATAGGGTTCTCCTTCTGATGAAAATTCAAATTTCATAGTTCTGCTTACTATTAACAACCAGTTATCTTATAACTATGATAACTGGTTGTTTTATATTTCTGTTTTCATGTTTGTGGCAACCAATGAAATGTTTTAGCTGAATAAAGAAACATATAGCTGTTCACTTTGTTCCTGAGATTTTCTTAAGTGAAAATATGATTAGGATCAAGTAAAATTGAAAGTAACAATTTCCTTAATATAAAAGATACGAAAATATTTAAAAGAAGATGTGATGAAAAATGGGTAAAATTGCTATTCTAGCTGAAAAACCATCGCAGGCGAGAGCTTATGCAGATGCATTTAAAGTAAAACAAAAAGGGAAAACATATATAGAATTGGAACCTTGCCCCACATTTCCTGATGGAGCGATCATAACATGGGCTGTTGGTCATCTCGTCGAATTGAAGGAGCCGAAAGAATATAAAAAAGAATGGGAAAAATGGTCGCTCACATCCTTGCCTATTATGGTGGATAAATATGAAGATAAAGTTGCAAGCAAAATGTATACACAGTTTAATGCAGTGAAAAAGGTTTTTAATGATCCGCAAATAACGATGATTTATAACGGCTGTGATGCAGAGCGTGAGGGATCGAATATTTTTTATTCAATCTATAAAATGACGAAAGTTAAAAAGCCTGTAAGACGCCTATGGGTCAATTCCTTGGAGGTTGATGAAATTCGAAAAGGCTTTAATAGGATGGAAAGCAACGACCGTGATCTGCTTATGTACCAAGAAGCAAAGACACGTCAAATCAGCGACTGGCTTGTAGGGATGAACTGCAGCCGATTATATACTTTGCTTCTTCAAAAAAAGGGCTTCAAAGGCAGCATTTCGATAGGGCGCGTTCAGTCGCCGACAGTATATTTAATTTACAAAAGGCTGCAGGAAATAGAGAATTTTAAGCCAGAAAATTTTTATGAAATCGAAGGGCTTTTCCAAGCTCAAAACGGTCTGTATAAAGGGAGAGCGAAAATTAAAACAAAGGTAAGGGCTGAAGCAGAGCAATTGTTGGCACATCACGGTATTTCACCTGTCGATACTGGCCGAATCACGAGCGTAACAAATAAAACAAAGCGAATTCAGCCTCCAAAACTCCATGCGTTATCAACTTTGCAGGCGACCGCAAATAAACGCTGGAAATATAGCCCTGCACATGTGCTGAAACTTACACAATCTCTTTACGAGAAGAAATTAGTATCATATCCTCGTACGGATTCACAACTTATTACACATAATGAGTATGAATACTTGAATGATGCATTGCCAAAATTCCAGCAGCTTATTAATCAATCATTCACGCCGATTTCAAGAGCGAACAATAGGCGTTTTGTCGACAGTTCCAATGTCGGGGAGCACTATGCGATCATTCCGACGAAAAAAGTCCCGACAGAAAAAGCGCTGCAATCGATGCCGCAAGACGAGCGCAATATTTATTTCGAAGTTTTAAATACGACAGTGGCAATGTTCCATAAAGATTATGAATATGATGAAAAAACAATTTTGACTAATATAAAAAATCTGGAGTTTAAATCCGTCGGTAAAACAGAGCTTGTAAAAGGATGGAAAGAATTATTTGCAAATGATAAAAATCTTCAAGAACGTGAGGAAACGCTGCCAATTGTTGCACAAGGCGAGACAGTGCAAAGTAAAATTGCAATTATTGAAGGTACAACAACCCCTCCAAAGCCTTATACAGAAGGGCAGCTCATTACGATGATGAAAACATGCGGGAAGTCGGTAGAGAATGAAGAAGAAATCGAAATACTGAAATCCGTTGAAGGAATCGGTACAGAAGCAACGCGAAGCGGCATTATTGAAACAATCAAGAAGCATGAATTTATAGAGGTAAGGAAAAATATCGTCTATATTACGCCAAAAGGGGAACTTTTATGCAGGGCGATTGAAGGTACATTGCTTTCAAGTCCGTCAATGACAGCAAAATGGGAAATCTATTTGAAAAAGATTGGACGGGGGGAAGGTTCTGCAAAACACTTCATTGATAATATAGGCAAGTTTATTAATCAGCTAATCTTGGAAGTACCTGATCAACTTTCCGAACTTTCAATAGATGCGGAGAAATTTGCAAAGCCGGCAGCGAAGAATATTGCACTATGCCCTGCATGTAAAATTGGCAAAATCAGTTTACGAAGAAATTTTTATGGCTGTTCGGATTATAAAAATGGCTGTAAACAAACATTCCCTGAACGAATATTAGGGAAGAAGCTTACTGAAAAGAATATTAAGGATTTAAGTTCCGTTGGTAAAACGGCAGAGATTAAAGGTTTCAAATCGAAAAACGGAAAACAGTTCAGCGCTGCCCTTCGATTAGTGGAAGGTAAAATCGAGTTTGAATTTAATGCAAAAAAATAGCAAGAATTTATGTTGCAATTTTCACTGGAAATTTTGTTTCTAAAAAACGGGTTATCTTTGGTGTTTGATTTCCTCCTTTGTATATATAGTCGATTGAGGGAAGAATAAGTTTTAGTTTTTATAATATTTGTTGAAAGTATTTCCATTATAGGCGGAATTGGCAGCAAAGCCGAATTTATAATAATGAGGCTCTTCACCAAAAGTTAGGGATGACAAAATTTCATGTCATGGTGATGAACGAATAATGAACCTAAATAACAATGCTTCACATCTGGAGGGAATAAGAATTTTGGATAAAAGCAAAGCGGGGACAATTTTAGGTGCTTTTTCTATAATGCCAGTGATCATAAGTATTATATTATTTAATATCCCGTGGGAACCGAGTGCTGATATGCACATGGAGATCATTATTTCTGCCATTTTAGGGATTACCGGTATTCTGCTTGCTGTTAGCTCTTTGTTCATGGCAATACCATCTGGGCGTATAAGAATATTATTGATGGGATTATTCGGGCTAAGCGCAAATGTAATAGCATTATTTTTCACTTTTCTATTATTGGTTGCAACAGGGATTGGAGAACCTTAATTATTTTAAAAGGTTTGTTCCACTAAAGTGCCTCTTCTAAAAGAACTTGGCGAAATCAAAGTTCAGTACCAAATCTATAGCCGACAAACATTGGTAAATCATTGTTTGCCGGCTTTTTTTTCGTAGTGTTTTTGATTTGATCGTAAAAGCGAAAATCTTGTCATTTTATTTTGGGAATATATGGTGTAATATAATGATAGATGGGATCGCTATTAATATGTTAGGAGGAAACTTGATGGAACGTATTGTATTTTCCACAGAAAGCAGCTCTGATTTACCAAAGCACCTAGCCGAAAAATATGGTATTTATGTTGCTCCGATGCATGTTGTATTGGATAGTGTTCCATATTTGGATAGTGAAGTATCGATACATGAAACACTGGATTATTATGAACGCACTAAAATGATACCGGCAACTTCCGCTACGAGTTTACAGGAATATGAAGCTTTTTTCTCATCCATCCAGGAAAAACATCCGAATGGCATCATAATACATTTCGGGAATGCATCAAATTTAACAGAATCCTTTCAAAATGCCCAAATGATAGCAAAAAAATTTTCGAATATATATTTAATTGATACGAAAAATATCGCAATAGGTTTGACTGCACTTGTCATATTTGCCGCAAAAACCTTGGAAGAAGATCCCTTTATTGATATCCCTTCATTATTGGAAAAGATACAATCCATTATTTCTAAAGTGAAAGTTCATTGTATAACGAAAGAAATAGATTTTTTAAAAGCAGGCGGAAAAGTCAATAATACATACGATATCGAAAACATCCCGAAAAACAGTTGGCCTTCAGTAAAAATAGACAGCGGAAAGCTAGAACTGGTAAAGCATTATAAAGGTGAGCTCCAACATGTAATGGAAAGTTTTTTGACTGATTATTTCGCTGAGTTTGAACTATGTAAAGAGCAAATATATTTAACGTATTCTTTAGGCTTTAGCGGAAAAGTTAAACAATATATTCATCGGTTTATTGAAAAAATGGGTTACCGCGACATTGTTTGGATAGAGGCAGGCACATTGGTTTCCATACATATAGGACCTGGCGGATTGGGAATAGCCGGAATTGAACGGTAAAAGGATCGTTATGGCGGGAAAAGTGAATGTAATAATGTGTCAATAGCAATAGGATTGTTGATGAACGAATATAATCAAGCGATTTTATTAAAAGTTTTTATATTGGGGGAAGAGGGTGTTATAATGAATGGCGCTCTCTTCTTTTTGTCTTTCAATGGGAATTATGACATTGAAACGATGCAAATTTATCAATTATTTATAAAAATCTCATATAATATATTGACAAAACCATGAAATATACGTATTTTGACTAAATAGATTAATGAATTTACTGAATAGTCTTGACTGGAGTAGGATAAATTTGTACACTGTGTAAAGTCAAATGTTTTTTCGGTGAGTACAAATATCAATTTTGAAAGTAAGGATCTGATGAGATGATAGTATGTAAATTTGGCGGCACATCTGTCGCGAGTGCAGAACAAATCAAAAAAGTAGCAAACATTGTGAAATCTAATCCTGAAAGAAAGATTGTCGCTGTTTCTGCGCCTGGTAAGCGTTCAAGTGATGATATTAAAGTGACGGATTTATTGATCGATTTAGCAAACACCGCAGTAGAAAAAGGCGATGTTGAATCAAAAATAAAAATCGTAGTAAATCGCTATCGGGATATTGCAGATGAGCTTGGCTTAGACAATGTAACTACTGATATTATCGAGCAAGATATACGCGGGCGAGTAGCGGAACATTATGTAAATAAGGAATTATTTATTGATAATATAAAAGCAAGCGGCGAGGATAATAATGCGAAATTAATCGCGAGCTATTTTAACGCTGTTGGAATGCCGGCAAAGTATGTGAGCCCGAAAGAAAAATTAATTTTAAACGATATACCTGAGCGCACATATGCATTGCCGGAAGCTTATGCAAACTTAAGCGAATTGAAGGATACAAAAGAAATCATTGTGTTTCCTGGTTTCTTCGGTTATACGAAAGCGGGTATTTTACGTACGTTTGATCGTGGCGGATCTGATATTACGGGCTCTATTTTGGCATCGGCAGTCGGGGCGGACCTTTATGAAAACTTTACGGATGTCGATTGTGTATTTGCGGCAAACCCTAAAGTTGTCAATGATCCAGTAGATATTAAGGAAATTTCTTACCGTGAAATGCGTGAATTGTCTTATGCGGGTTTTTCGGTATTCCATGATGAAGCATTAATGCCGGTCTATAAACAAGGCATTCCTGTCAATATAAAAAATACGAATAACCCATCAGCGCCAGGGACACTTATTTTACCAACACGCACACAATCGAATCGTCCTGTCACAGGCATCTCGGCAGACGGCGGTTTTTCAATTTTATATGTATCAAAATATTTAATGAATCGCGAAGTTGGTTTTGGTCGCAAGCTTCTGCAAATTATTGAAGAGGAAAATATCTCATACGAGCATACGCCATCAGGTTTAGATGATATTTCAGTAATAATGCGTTCAAATCAGCTGTCACCTGAAATTGAAAAACGCATTATAAAACGTGTGAAAACAGAGCTATGTGCAGATGATGTACATTTCAGCCATAATTTCTCGATGATTGTCATTGTCGGGGAAGGGATGCGTCATAATACCGGCCTAGCAGCACGTGCAGCAGCGGCTATTTCATCGACGGGCGCAAATATTGAGATGATTAATCAAGGTTCATCGGAAGTGAGTTTAGTATTTGGCGTTCGTTCTGAATATGAGAACCAAATTTTAAAAGGGCTTTACGAAGAATTTTTTGCAACAATTCCATCAGCTTAACAGGAGAATAACAAGTCGAATCCAGAACGGGTTCGGCTTTTTTCTTTGGATTTTTGGGTAATGTATTATAAAGCTGTATTAATGAAGGGTTATTACATAAAAAGAATGGGGGATTTATCGTGAAAATAGAAATTTTTCCAGATTTCGCATGTCCGTTTTGCTATATTGTAAAAACGATTTTATTCCAGGTAATCGAACAATTTAATTTAACGGAAGAAATCAATATCGAATATAAAGACTGCGAGCTGAATTCAAATGCATCAACTGCAGCAATATTTCCTTAGGAAGAAGCATTGCTAGAATGGTAGTATTTAAGAAAATTGCTTAGGCAAAAGCATTGGCCGATTAGCATTTACCAAGTAAGGAAAATAAACGTAAGCTTTTGTTCATAGTATTAATCTACTTTACTATGACGAGTTCACTATAGAATAGAAAAGTCGGAGGAAGTCTTTTGGATAGAATAAAACGAGTTTTACAACTAATTTTTCGCAATTTATACTATTATCGGGTCGATTATATTCGCAGTTTTGCTATATTGCGGTTTGTGCAGGCATTTTTCGTCTTGCCGCTCTTTTCATTGATTGTCGCCCTTATTATGGATACTACAGGTGTACAGACGATTACTGAAAGTAGTCTGCCTTATTTACTGACACACCCATACACATTGATTGGTTTAAGTATTATTATGTTTATCGGTATTGTATTCATTTATTATGAGCTTGGATTTTTAATGCTGCTCGCTTACCATCAACAGCGCGCAATCCCTTATACATGGAAAGGGTTATTGAAAAGACTGAATCAAAAAGTAGTGTATTTTCTCAGCCTGCAAACTTTATTCATTGTTGTTTACTTATTGTTATTAATCCCGCTAATTTCATCGATTTTACCGATTTCGCTCTTTCAAAACTTGGATATTCCGAGTTTCATAGTGGCTGAATTGTTAAATACACGACAAGGAACGATTTTTTATGTTGTCCTGTTGCTGCTTTTAGGTTTTATCGGATTGCGCCTTATTTTTACATGGCCGTTTTTCACGATCAATCAATGGATGTCCATCTATGATGCAATGAAAGCAAGCTGGCAATTTTCGAAACGCAAGCTTGCCGAAGTAATCGGGATGTTTGCATTGATTATAGCTGTGCATTGGACTCTTTTGTTTGCTGCATTGGTGATTGCATTCCTTCCATTATTCCTTATCGAAAAGTTGATGCCTGGCTGGGGACTGGTCGCGGCAAGTTTTACATTAACACTTGCGGAAGGCATCATCCTGCTATTCTTCTCGGTATTGCAAATTGTCTTTTCCCAACTCCTAGTCATGGTGGCGTTTCAATTGACCAAGCATAAGCCATTGATCATTCAGGAAGAATCATTTAGGCAAACGATACGTCAATGGACATTTATCATTGCAGTTTACGCATTCTTCCTTGCCAGCGGTTTTAATTTGATAAACTTGGAAAAGTCGGTTTACAAGCCTGATACGGTTGTGGTAGCCCATCGAGGATTTGCGGAGGAAGCTGTTGAAAATACGATAAGCGCCATTGAAGCGGCAAATGAAGCAGGAGCAGACATGGTTGAAATCGATATACAGCAAACAAAGGATGGCGAATTTGTCGTGTTTCATGATAAAGCCCTTTCACGCCTGACAAACGATGTGTCGCTTGTCTCAGGTTTAACATTGGAGGAACTGACACAAAAAGTAGTGATCGCAAAAGGGCATGCAGATAAAATCGCTTCTTTTGAACAGGTGCTTGAAGTCAGCCGTGCATTGAATATAAAATTGCTTATAGAGCTGAAAACACACGGATTTGAAACAGATGACTTTCTACAGCGTTTCATAGCACAGCTTGACCGGCATGATGCGCTGGATTATCATTATGTTCAATCCCCTGATTTACCTGTGATGGAGCTATTGGAACAGATGGAACCGCGCATTCATACAGGCTATATATATTCCATTGCCTATGGGAAATTACCGGATACGACAGCCGACTTTATATCAATTGAGCAGTCGTTTGCAACGAATAATATTCAAAAACAAGTGCAAAAGCAAAATAAGGAGCTATTTGTTTGGACGATTAACGATAAACGCGATATGCAGCAATTATATGAACAAAATGTGGATGCAGTCATTACAGACCATCCGGACAAAGCGTTATCAATACGCAGAGAATTTGAGGAGCAAACGAATTTTTTGCGACGCATTCTCAATAAAATCAATATTATTTACTAAGGAGAACTTGATGCAAACTTTTACGTACGAGGTTGAGGGCGATATAAAATCGACTTTACCCAAGCCTATTTGCGATGAATCAGGCGAACAAATACTATATGTTCAGCGCATATATGACAATAGCTTAAAAAAACTATTCGATAGTTATTTTGACTACCGCTATTTTTTAAAGTACGCTGTACAAACGAGTGAAGGCAAATCAATATTTGAAACGAAGAAAATTTTTCGGCGGGGGAAAGTATGGTTTGAAGCGACAGACTTGCTAACAACCGAAAGATATATCATCAATTATGAGAATTGGCGTATCGGAGTTCCTGAATTATTTGTTTCAGGCAATACATTTAAAATGAAAATCGAAAAAGAAATGGAAGACTGGTCAAATTTTATCGTCAATGATACGGTTATAGCGAGATGGCTTGCTGTATATGAAGAGCAAAAAGATATCTTCGCCATGACATTTGAGCTGTCGGAGGAAGCGCCTGTTCAAAATCCGGCGTTCTATATCGCGATTGCCCAAGCAACGTTATTTATCGGTGTATAGGAGAGTAAAAAGATGAATGTAGTATTTGTATTGACCGAAACGGCGGAAGAAGTATTGCAAATGGTAAGCGGGGATGTTGCGGGTTTGTTGGCGGCGGTCAAAGGCGATAATGTATCGTTCCCATTCGGCATATATCAATATGATAGCCATACGCTTGATCATTATTTACTGGAAAACGGCACATACCAGCAAGAGCTTGTCATTTATTTAAAACCCGAACAAAAAAAGAATGAAACTGTATTGCCGGCACCGCAAATGAATGAAATCGATTTTTAGGAATAAAGGAATTTAGCTTCATCTGTCGAAATGTACTTTTGAATACATTTTGGCAGGTGAATTTTTTTGGTGCAGCTAAGTTTATTTGAGCTTGAACATGAACATTGTAAGCCAAAGTTTCAGCTTATGGATCGTGTAAAGGTGCAATTGATCGATGAACAAATTGATAGTGAACTCCATCATTATCGTAAATACTATGAACCGCATATATTAAATAAAGCAGGCGAAATTACAAATATCCAAATAAGCGGAAGCGGTACAATTACTTATGAGGTGGATATTTATGGGGTGAAGCATCATTTACTTGAACAGGAACTCATTGATTTACTTTAAATAATCCTTTTGAAAAGGCAATATTCCTCTAAATTGTAAAGTAATTGTTAAATTTTTGTAACTAAAATGGTACGATAAGTTTTTAATGATTATTTCAATTTGGCGGTGATGAAATGCTCACAATTTTTGGTGGGATTGGTCTATTTCTGCTCGGAATGACGATGTTAACAAATGGACTGAAAGAAATTGCAGGCGATGCTTTAAAAAGATGGTTGAATACGTTCACGAAAGGGCGCATTAGTGCTGTAATCTCCGGTGCAATTATGACGATGCTCGTCCAATCGTCGACAGCGACCACTTTATTGACGATTGGCTTTGTCAGTGCGGGCTTGCTGACTTTTATCCAATCCATTGGGGTCATTATTGGAGCAAACATTGGGAGCACAAGCACGGGGTGGATTATTTCGTTGATTGGCTTTAAAATCAGCCTGCAAACGATGGCATTGCCGATTATCGGCATCGGTGTATTTATGTCATTAATCGCCCCGCATGAAGTGAAAAAATTCGGAAATGTCATTGCAGGGTTTGGATTGCTGTTTCTCGGTATTGATATGCTTCAACAAGGGATGGGCTCTGCACAGGATTTAATTGCCTTTGACTCCATTCCGGCAGATTCATTTATCTCAATTTTTTTATTAATTGTAATAGGTGTTGTGATGACAGTTATTATGCAGGCGTCAAGTGCTGCAATGGCGGCTACATTAACCGCCCTTTTTGCAGGGGCGATCGACTTTGAGCAGGCTGCCTATTTAGTCATCGGACAAAATATCGGAACGACTGCAACTGCATTGTTTGCATCAATCGGGGCTTCTGTTTCGGCGAAGCGCACTGCACTTACACACTTAATGTTCAATGTTTTGACAGCAGTCATTGTAACAATCATCTTCCCTTACTTTGTGCAAGCTACAAAATGGTTTACGGAGCTCATTTCGGGACATTTCGATCAAACAATAGGCTTGGCAATTTTCCATACGCTGTTTAGTTTACTCGGGGCCCTTATCTTTATTCCGCTTATGCGGCCTTTCGCGAATTTTTTGATGAAGCTCGTCCCGGAGCGCGAAAATGCATTAACACGGGATTTGGATGACAGTTTAGCAGAGATGCCATCTGCAGCGATTGAAGTATCTTTTAAAACGATGCGTGACATTATGGTAGAGCTTACTAATGCGCAACAGTTATTAATGAATATGAAAAAAGTAACCGTGGAATTCGAGAAGACAATGCTGGAAATTGAAGAAGCACTGGAAATTACAAGGAAGTTTTTAGATAAAATTTTAGTCACTTCCAAGCGGGAGCGCCAAAAACTTATATCGATTTTACATACACTTGATCATTTGCATCGCTTAATTAAAGTGTTGCGCGAGCCGCAAAAGGTGGAGGCACTTTCGTTGCAGGAAAAGTTAATGCAGGAATGGCAGGAGATGCTGTCTACAATCAATCAAAGGTTAAATGAAGACGAGAAGCTTTTGGATATTTCATTAATATTGGAAGAAACATCCCAGCAAGTGGCACGGGAGCGCCGCAACAAGCGCATTCAATATTTCGAGCGCTCTGTAGCGAACGAAACACAATTGGATTTAGCCGTTTCAAAAGTGGATGCACTACTATGGATTGACCGGCTTATTTACCATTATTGGCGTGCAACCGCTCGCATGGCCGAATTCCAGTCTATTAATGAAGAATGAAAAATCGGGATTTTCAAAAATCAATGTTGGAAATCCATCATTGAGATGGCCAACTATAGCCGCATCATAATTTATTACGGAGAAAGGCTGTGTTAAAAGTCAAATTGACTTTCGGCACAGCCTATTTCATTTTATTTATGTTTCCGCTCCAACTTCATGCCGACAATACGGACAATAATTCCGATTAGAATAAATACCCACCCAATGGCAATAAATACATAATTTAATGTTTTGGTAGCATCTGGTATTACGTCGAATAAACCTAAACATACGACAATAATGCCTGAAAATGATATTAATAGTCCTGCTGTTATGATGCTCACGAACTTCACCTCTGCAAAATTCTAACATGACTTATTATGGAATACAATGGAATAGCAAGATGATTAAAATAAAAGGGAATTTTTTTAAAGAATAACCAATATATTGAAACTATTCCCGCTATGTAAACGTATATTATATAGTGGGCAAAGGAGGATGAAATATGAAAAAATGGACAACCGCTTTAAGCATGTCAGTCGTAACGCTGGGATTGCTTGCTAATCCGGCAATGACAGACGCTTCTGTAATGACAAAGGAAGAAAGAGTCCCGATTTATGTGGCAATGAATGATGAACAAGTAACAAAAGAACAGCTTATTCAAGTATTGAAAACGAAACTGCCAGAGATGTTTAGTACATACTCTAACAGTGATTTCCAAATGACTTCGATGAGTTTCCATTATGCGGACGATTTAACGACACGCTATGAGCTAATGTTCCAAAAAAAGGTGAACAAACAGACTGAAAGCGGAAGTGTTACATTCAAAGGGGACAACCTTGAAATCGAGAATTTTTATTTCGTCCCAGCGAATATAAAGGATGCGCTATTTCCTGGGAAAGTTTCAGAGGAGCAAGCACGCAAAGTCGCGGAGGATTTCGTGAAAAAAGTATCAGCTTCCACTAATTATATTTTAGGGAATGAAGTGCCAAGCTACTATAACAGCCGTTTGATTACAGAGCCGATTACGTATACGTACTCATTTACTCCAACGGAAAAAAATATACCGATTTCTGATCAAACGATTATGGTGACCGTTTTAGGAGATGGGAAAATCCAGTACTATACACAAATGAACACAATGCAAAAACGCATGTCATTTGAAGATGCAACAAATATTGCATCAAAGGAAGCAGCAGTAAAAAAAATGAAAGAACAATTAAATTTGACATTGCAGTATTCCATCGATTATGAACCTGCTTCATCAAAACCGACTGTGAAGCTTGTTTATTTGCCTGACCCAAATATAATAGGTCTACATGCAACTTCAAATAAATGGGCAACATATACTGGAAAGGTTGATGCGCTGACAGGTCAAACAGCGTTACGCCCGCTTTCGACTACCCAATTAAAAACACCTGCGCCAATAACGGTTGAAGAGGCTAAAGCAATTGCAAAACAATTGGTTGAGCGTCAATCGGATACATCAAAATTTACGATTGATTCGGCTTATGAGCATGACATGAATGATCATCCGATTATTAGTATTTCTTATTCGTATCACTATAAAAATGCTACTCATAGTTCTTCCATTGAATTTAACAAGAAAACTGGCGAATTAATATCGTATTCCGATTACTTTGGCCATTTCCCAGCTAGTGAGGAACAAGCAGAAGCAGCTGCGCCACAATTGGCGAAAGAAAAAGTAATTGCGGCAGCAGAGGAATATGTGAAGCAGCTTGCTCCAACTTCTGTACATGAATATGCGACAACCCAATTTGAACCGACATATGATAAAGATGCAAAAGTGCATTATGTGAGCTTCCCGCGCATTAAAGACGGTTTGATTGTAAATGGAGATAATTTATCGGTATCAATTGATGATGAAGGTCAATTAAAATCGTTTTATCGCTATCCAGTAAGCATCGAGGAATGGCCAAAACGTGATTCGGTCATTTCGGCGGAAGAAGCAAAAAAATTATTTGCCGATGCATTGGGCGTTAAGTTAGTTTACAACACATTGCAAAATGAGCAAGGGAAATATGAGCTTGTATATATTCCGACAGTAAATGGGCAAGACTTCTATCAGATCGACGCCAATAGCGGGAAAATATATAACGGTTCTGCCCAAACAGAGGGAGTAAAAATTTCGCACCCAACCGCTGAGAAAGAATTGAATTATTTAATTCAAGCTGGTGCCATTGATGTAAAAGACAGCAATGCTTTCAATGCGGATGTTGCGATCACGCAAGGACAAGCATTAAATACGCTCATTAAATCAATTAGCTATTTCTATGAAGATTATTATGCATATCGCCAGGAGCAGCCATCCGCATCATTCGAACAAATCAATTCGGAGCATCCTTATTTTAAAGTTGTTGAAACAGCGACACGCTTAGGTATTTTAAATCCGGCAGAGGATGAGCTGAACATTGATCAAAAAGTGACGAATGAGCAGCTTGCCGTTTGGTATATCCGTGTTCTCGGGTTAGAGCAGGCGGCAAAGCATTCAGAAATTTATCAATTAACGATAAAAGATGCTGCTGATGTAGATCCTGCAAAATTGGGATATGTTGCACTCTCACATGTATTAGGTCTTCAAAAGTCAGAACAATCAATGTTCTTGCCGAAAAAGGAAGTAACTTATGCACAGCTGTCAAAATCGATTATCGAACTCGCTTATGAAATTGCTGAAAAAAGAAGCAGCGGCACATATTATTATTAAGTAATCTTTAAATCTCGTGAAGTAGAAAAGCTTCACGATTTTTTTTCATTTAATTTTCATAAATAGAGGAATATATGTTCTATTTTGTGCAATAGTTAGTGGTTTAAGCGTATGTTTTTGTGATAAAATAATAAAAAGTGCTCATTCTGAAAAAAATCGCGATAATTTTTTGGAAACGCTGTAATATAGTAAAAGTAATTAATCAATGATGGAAGTTGGGAAAAACATGCAAAAAAATAAATACCGAATTCATAGCAATACATTATTTGAAATAGCGCAAAGCCGTTCATTTACAGACAAAGACAATATCGAGGAACGATTCGATGAAGAGGGGAAAATCAAATTAGTCAGTGACCGTGCCGGAGCGGATTTATCATTGTCTATTATTAAAACAGAGGATGGCCTGGCATATTCAGTAAAATGGGATGACTCGGAAGAAGTGTTTAGAGGCTGGAATATGGCATGGGAAGAATTCATTTGGTGCTTGGGCGTTGTCAATAAACCTATCGAAGAAGCTGCAAAAAAAGCGGCAGAAGAAGCAAAACGCCGTGCAGCGGAAGAAGCGGTTGCCGCGGCTGAAGCTGAAGAAGCTGGCCAAACTGAACAACAGGAAGAAATAACAACTGAAGAAACAGCACAATAAAATAACCGCCTTCGCATTTAATGCAGAAGGCGGTTTTGATTTTTTACGTTTATTTTGGCCCGACAATGGCATAGCGTTCCCATTTTCGGCTGCGCCAACGGAAAATAACTAAAATGGCGCGTATCCATTCATCACATGCAATGGCAAGCCATACACCGACAAGCCCCAAATCAAGAATGAATACGAAGAAATAACCAAGCGATAAGCCGATCATAATCATCGAAACGATTCCGATACGTACAGGATAAGCGGCATCACCGGAGGCACGCAGCGAGTTAATGATTGTAATATTAATCGTGCGCCCCGTTTCAAGAAAAATGCTCAATAATAACACGCTTGCACCGATTTGAATAATTTCCTCGTTGTCAGTGAACAGCCGCAGCAATGGGACTCTAAAGGTAATAACGACGGCAACCATGATAAGTGTGAACAGTAAAGCGGATTTCACGCTGAACCAGACGCTATTGTAAGCGAGATCCTTTTCGCCCGCGCCTACATAGCGCCCGATTAAAATGGCTGTTCCCATCCCGATCGCCATAGCAAATAGATAAGTAAACATCGAAATATTCATTGCATATTGACGAGCGGACAATGCCTCAGCCCCGATGTATGTCACGTAATAAAGCAGGACTATCTGGCTTGTTTGGTAAAGGACTTGCTCAAGTGCGGAAGGAATGCCGATTTTTAAAATTTTCGCAATGTATTGCTTGGAAAAACGATAGTAATCGGTGAATTGGATTCGTACTTCCAATGCTTGGTATAACAGCCAGAAAAATACGATGGCAGCAAGGACACGGCTAATGACAGAAGAAATGGCTGCACCTTCAACCCCTAGCTCTGGCGCCCCGAATTTACCAAAAATTAAAATATAGTTTAAAATAACGTGCACGATGTTCATGCCAAGCGATACGAACATTGTTTGTTTCGTCCAGCCTTGAACACGGATGACCGAGGACAACGAAGTGATCAATGCTTGAACAAAGATGAATCCCCCTACGATGGCTAAATAGCTTTGCGCTGCTTCTAACACCGCACCTTGCAAATTCATCATTTTCATTAATGCATCGGAAAATAATAGAAACAAACCACTAATTATAAACCCAGCGACTAAATTAAGTGTGACTGATAAAGCGGCAATTTTTGAGGCTTCCGCTGTCAGGCGCGAACCTAAATATTGAGAAACGACAATCGATGCCCCTGTCCCGATGACACCTAATAGCAAAATCGCGATTTGGATATATTGGTTCGCTGTTCCAACACCGGCCACCGCATCATCAGACACTGCACTCAACATGAATGTGTCAGCCAAGCCCATTAGCATAAATAGAAATAATTCTAAAAACAACGGCCATGTCAACTTGAATAAACTTAACTCTTTTGTAGTATTTGCCAAAAAATCCACTCTTTCATTAAAAATCATAAAACAAAAAATATCTTAACATAAAATGAAGCAGTTAGATAGTTCGAATTACGAAATAATTCCAGCTCGAAAATTTATGTAAAAATAATTGTTGGTATATAAGGAAAATATAATTATTTCAGGTATTTGTAATATTTTATCGACATGTTTCGACTTTTTGTTACTTAATTGTAATATTTCCTGTAGGAAGATGTCATACAAATGAAATATTGCGAGGTTATGCTAGTACAAGTTGAATCAAAAAGATTTTTCACGACAATTATTCTGGAGGGAAATATTCAAGTATGATCAAGAAAGTTTTAGCATTAATCGCGGTAATGGCCGCAAGCGCATTTCTTTTTGTTGGAACGTCACAGGCTGCTACACATACAGTAAAAAAAGGCGAGAATTTATCAATCCTTGCAAAAAAATATGATACAACAGTAAAAGAGCTCATGACATTGAATGATTTAGAGACAAGCAAGATTCAATTAAAGCAAGTCATCAAGCTGCCGAGCCATATTAAAAATAAACCTGCTGCAGAGAAAAAAGAAACAAAAAAATCCGCGACAGACCCATCCAATGTCAAAAAGACAATTAAGATGACGGCAACAGCTTATACCGCTAATTGTAAAGGCTGTACAGGGGTAACAAAAACAGGACTGAACCTGCGCAAAAATCCGAGCTTGAAGGTGATTGCGGTGGATCCTAAAATCATTCCGCTCGGCTCGAAAGTGTGGGTGGAAGGTTATGGGATTGCTGTTGCAGGTGATATCGGTGGAGCCATCAAAGGCAATAAAATAGATATTTTCGTAAACAGTAAATCAACAGCAACGAAATGGGGACGTAAGCAAGTTACAGTAAAAATTTTGAAATCATAAAATATAACCTATTGCGTGTACTTATCGCAATAGGTTTTTTAATTTTAAGCTATAATAAATAGAGGAAATTGCGGAAAGGAATGGTTTATGAATGTTTTTCTATGAAACGATTTGCCGATATTGCCGGAAGCCATTCAAAATAATCGAAGGCACGAAAAAATATGGGCAGTTTAAAGTAAATCGACAGGCGAATATTTCCTGCGATGATTGTGAACGCCGCATTGAGGCAGATTCAAGGAAATATTTATTTCATCGGGATTAAGCGGGGGTCAACATTTTTTTTATTCTTTGAAGCTCGCGAATCAAATGATCCATTTCCTTCTGCATATGCTTAAAATCTTCTTTTGAATAAGTATTCGAGGCTTGCCGATTTTCCTGTTCTACAAGCTTTAGGGCGATTCCAGCAGAAATTGTCGATAATATATCTCCAAGTGTCGTAATGGTAGCGCCAGCATATGCAAGTCGTGCGGCAATCAGTTCCAATGACGGCTCAGAATTTGTATAATTGCTCAAATCTTCTCCTCCTGGTCGAGGCATATATAGTAACATATGATTGGAAGGGTGAAATGTTGTCTTGCAATAATTAATCCGCTGTATAAGCGATTGAAAAGGAGTTGGTTATAATATGGAACCTAAAAAAGTTGATATCAATTGCAGAAACTGTCATGAGCAAATGACAATCGATTTTGCAACAGATAATTTCTCATCTGAAATCCAATTGCTTAATGGCAAAAAGCAGCAAAAACGCACGTACATAAAAAAATGCCCGTATTGCGAGACAATCAATCACATTACAAGCAATAAGAAAGAAGAGTGGGGAAACCGTAAAGGGCCGAATATTAAATTGTTCCTGTTTTCGGGGATGTTCAGCTGTTTGGCGTTTGCAGTCATCGGCTTGCTTTTCATTTATTTTGCATTTAAAGGATTTGGGTTTGTAGTTGATTGGCTATTTAACTAAATGAATTTCTGCCTTTTCATGATATAATGAATAGCTTGTGGAGGTGTAAAAATAATGTCAAAAAAATGGACAATCCATTCAATTCGTGAATATGTGGCAAACAATACAGATACAAAATTATTATCGACTGAATTCAAAGGTTTTTCACAAAAGCTGGATTTTCAATGCGCTTGCGGAAATACATTTCAAAAGCCTTGGAAAAAGTTTAAAGAAAACAAACAACAAAAATGTGAAGTATGCCAGCCGCCGAAAGCATCACGCTAATGAAAAAAGTAATTACATTTTGTAATTACTTTTTCATCTTTAAAAAACTAATTCAATATACAATTATTCATCCTTTAATAGAGGATTTGTCCGTAAACATTTAATTCGGAATGCTTCATTTTGAAATCTGGTAAGCGCGGTGAACAATCCCTGACATTATGCAGCTAAGGAGGCGACAAGGAAGTGATATATTTTTTAGTAGGCATTGCAGGGAGCATTGGAGCAGCAATGAGGTATATGACAGGAATTATGTTCTATACAAATAGCACGTTTCCGTATACAACATTAAGCATTAATTTAATCGGAAGCTTCCTGTTGGCTTGGCTATCAACGAATCTGTTCAAAAGGTTTTCTGTAACAACGGATGTACGCGTCGCTATTGAAACCGGATTTGTCGGTTCTTTCACGACTTTCTCGGCTGTTAGCATCGAGACGGTCAGGATGTTTGAATCCGACAATGCTTGGCTAGCGATATTGTATATATTTTCAAGTATTGTCGGCGGAGTTCTAATGAGTAGATTAGGTTTTAATATGAAGAAGGAAGTGAAGAGTTTGTGACAGCAATAAACGTTTTGCTAGTGGGCATAGGAGGCTTTCTTGGGGCGATAGCCAGATATTCAATCAGCAAACATTTAAATAGCAGTTCCACATCTTCATTGCCATTGGGGACTCTTATCGTTAATTTGGCAGGGTCTTTTCTTTTAGGCCTCATTACTGGGCTTAATGCTAATATGATGATAATGCTTCTCTTTGGAACAGGGTTTATAGGAGCATTCACTACATTTTCCGCGCTGAAGTTTGAAATGACTAAAATGTATGTAAATAATAGCAGAAAAATATTATTTCTATATACGGCACTTACATATGGGCTGGGCATTATTTTTGCCTACAGCGGTTATTTCGTCGGGAATTTAAGCCTGTGGCATTCACTCAAAGCCATGCAAAATTTTAATTTTATTATTTTTGCATAGGAAATTATCTGTTTATTGTAGCATTTTTCGGATTGATTGTTGTGCCTTTAGTAATCGCGGTTTCTTTACAGCTGCTGGCTGAGAGGGCAAAAGTCGGAAATCAGCTGCTTCGATTGTCTGCATGGCTACCTGTTCCGTTTATGGCATTAACTCTTTTTGTCGTCGTAGCTTCCCAATTAAATAAGCTGTCCGGCTCATTCGAATGGATACTTCAAGCTATTCCAATCTATATCGCATTTATGATAATAATGCCGTTTATTTCACGAATAATAGGTAGATGGTTCAGACTGGATGTTCCGACAGGCCGCGCATTGATTTTCAGTGGCTCGACCCGTAATTCCCTCGTCGTCCTGCCATTAGCTTTAGCGCTGCCAAGTAAACTGAGTGCGATCGTCGCAGCGATAATTGTGACGCAAACGATTGTCGAAATTTTTGGCGAGCTGATTTACATACGTTTGATCCCGAATATTGTGCTGCGTGATAAGTGAAGAACCCCCCTTGAAACTGGCTTCAAGGGGACTTATTTCCAAAATATGTTAATTTACATAAAATCCATTATCATCGTCAATCCCCATTTGAACGCCAGAATCCAATGTAACGGACATTGGAAAAATTGCCGCGCTTTTATTCGAGAAATACCATCTTCTGTCCGGGGTGACAAGCAGTAAATAGACGGGCTTTTTTCCGTCTCCCATAAAGGACAGTCCATCCGGAGTGACCTCATCCCCATTACGTTCGATAATCCCTGCTTCATTTAATTGTTCGGCAGCTAAAATTTTATCTTGTACGACAAGACTCATTTCGGACATTTGAATAATGCTGTTTATAGAAAATGGGGCAGCGCTTTGCTTGTTGTCATTCAATCTGCAAATAAATTCGATAATATTTCCGGAAGGGTCCTCAAAATAGAAAGAATGAGCATGAATATTTTCGAAGTAAACTTCATTTTCGCCATCTTCAGTACACAAAGCAACACGCTTTAAAGCCCATTGCTTTGCTTCCGAAAATTGATTCGAAGGTATGTCAAAAGCAAAATGATAAAATGGTGCACCGATTACATTTTCATTGCAAAATTGAACGGTAGTCATACCGAAATCTATTTCAAAACGGTTTGCCGTTTCGTTTTGTAATATGCACCCCAATTTGTCTTTGTAAAAATCCTTCATTTGTTGAAGGGTATTTGTTTGAAGCGATACTTTCCTGAAATTCAACTTTCGCCACCGTCCTTCCTGAATTTGTATATTAGTTTACATGCATTAATAAAATAAAGAAATAAGGCTTTTGATTGAGTGGTGGCCGAGCAATAAAGTTGAAATGAAAGCAATTAAAGTAAAATTTTCAGTTGACTTCATACCTGTAGGGGTATATGTTTGGTTTGTTAGCATAAATAAATGTTTGGAGGCGATTTGGTAGTGAAGATAGTGACTATTGGCGGAGTAGCTGTAGGAGCATGTGTAGCGTGAACCGATTGTGACAAAATATAATTACAAGTAGACGTCGCAGCAATTGGAAGTACCTCTGAAGCATTTTTGACACATAAGGAGAAACAGATGAATTATTTAACGATAGGCCAAGTTACCATCCCTATCACATGGCTCGCCTTTACAATCGCAATTTTATATAGCGGTTTACGGATGAAACAGACTGACCGATTCACAAACAAGACAATTGAGCAACTCTTATTGGTTTATATTATAATTTGGAAGTTAAGCTATGTGTTTTTTTCAACGGCAGCGTTTTTGCAAGAGCCTTTATCTTTTTTATACTTTGATGGAGGTATGAAAGGACATGTTTCAGCGCTCACCGGGATAATGATTATACTATATAAAAAGAGGGAACTATTAGATTGGGAAACGCTTTGGCTGTACTGGGCGCGATTTGCAGCTGTATATTTTGTTTTATATTACGCTTTTAGTGGACATTGGCTAATAGCGATCATTTGGCTGGGAGTATGGCTGCTGGCCGAACGCAATATTGGTTGTATTATATTAATTATACAATGGCCATTGCTAGTCTGGCTTGGCTGGTGGGATGATGGGTTTCTTCATATGCATGGAATGGTTTTATTAACATTATTATGGAAGACACAACAAATCCAACAGATCGCTGCAATTAGTATTTTCAGTTTAGTGGCACTCATGCCGGCAGACATCCAATCAATGGAAAATAAGAGGGGAATAGCGCCAATTGATTTACCGACTACTGCGGGTGGACATTATGCATTATCCGAACAAAACCAAAAATTAACCGTTGTGAACTTTTTTGCGACATAGTGTCCGCCATGCAAAGCAGAAATGCCGCATTTGCAAAACTTCGCGGGGAATTTGCCTGATGATGTCCAAATTATTGGCATCAACTTAACTGCCCGTGATTCGGGGAATAAAGCATTGCAGCAGTTTATGGATACGTATGAAGTAACATATCCAGTTTTACTTGACGAAACAGATAGGGTTGGTGCATCTTTTCGTGTGTTATCAATTCCAACAACTGTTTCAGTAAATGAGGAAGGGCAAGAGGTAGAACGTATTGTTGGTCCGATAAGTGAACATGCTTTACGTAATTTGGTGAAACAATATCAATAATCGAAGGAGGCTTTTTATAATGGCTATTGTGCATGCAACAGATCAAACATTTGAGAAAGAAATTTTAAAAGGCGCTGTATTAGTCGACTTTTGGGCAGCTTGGTGTGGTCCATGTAAAATGATTGCACCTGTATTGGAGGAAGTCGATGCAGAAATCGGGGACGAAGTGAAAGTGGTAAAGGTCGATGTGGATAATAATCAGGTGACAGCTTCACAATATCAAATTATGTCGATTCCTTCATTACTTCTTTTTATTGACGGGGAGTTGAAAGCAAAAACAGCTGGCTTTATGCCGAAAGAAGATTTAATTGATTTTATTCGCCAATATTAAATTCCCTTTTTGGATACGAAAGCCCGGAATTATAAAGACGAAGTTTACCATTGACATATACCCTGTTGGGCAGTAACGTAAAAACAGATGATGTAATTAAACAAAAAAGAGGTGAGATAATGCAATACGACGCAAAAGTGACAGCAAGACTAAAGAAAATTGAAGGACAGCTTCGAGGGGTACTGCGTATGATGGAAGAAGAAAAGGACTGTAAAGAAGTCATTACACAATTAAGTGCTGTTCGCTCAGCAGTCGATCGTACAATTGGCGTTATTGTGACAGATAACCTCATCGAATGTATCTCAAAAGAAGACGCAAAAACACTTGATAAAAATGCAATGGTGAAGCAAGCAGTGGATTTACTAGTAAAAAGTCGATAGGGCTTTTTATTTTTAAAATCGATTATACCTGTATAGGTATCGAATCTTGTCCTCACATAGTTTTGATGCAACAAATATAGCTGGCGGGATACTTGGATTAGGATGGCTAATTACAGGAGGCCACTGAAAAAGTTCCTCAGGCACAAGTAAGAGAGTACAGGAACGAATTTTCGTTCCTGTACTCTCTTTTTCTTCGATGCCGTTGATTTCCATTGCGGCGGACGCGTTTCGCGGGCACGGCTCCAGCCTTCTCCCTCGCTTCGCTCAGTCCGGGTGCTTCCGCTCGGTGCTCCTGTCGCTACGCTTTCGTCGCAAAGTAAACTTTGCTGTTCCCGCAGAAGTCGCTGGCTCCATTCCAATCAACTGGGACCACTTTCATCACTAGAAGGGTTTTCCTCACGTATAATCTCACAAATTTCCTGTATAATTAAAGGACTAATAAAAGGTGGTGCGACCATGATTTCTAAACAGGAAACATTCAATTTAAGCCCGTACATGGCGTTGTACGATTTAATTATTCCAAAGGACAATATGCTTCGCCAAATCAATGAACTTGTGGATTTCTCATTTATTCTAGACGAACTAAAATCGAAATACTGTTTAGTTAATGGCCGTAACGCGATTCCACCGATTCGCATGTTTAAATATTTACTGTTAAAAGCGATTCATGACCTGTCGGATGCTGACCTTGTCGAACGTTCAAAATTCGATATGTCCTTTAAATATTTTTTGGATATGGCACCAGAAGAGGAAGTAATCGACTCCAGTTCCCTGACAAAATTCCGTCGACTCCGTCTTCAAGATATGAATCTATTGGATTTACTGATTCAGAAGACCGTTGAAATTGCTTTGGAAAAAGGACTGCTCCTTAGTAAAATGGTGATTGTCGACGCTACCAATACAAAAGCGCGTTATAACCAGAAAACGCCCAAAGAATTTTTACAGGAAAAATCCAAAAATGTACGTAAAGCCGTGTATCAACTAGGCGAAAACATGGTGGGAAAATTCCCTGAGAAGCCTGCGTCAAATGAAGCCGCAGAAGAATTAGATTACTGTCGTCAAGTAGTTGAAGCAGTCGAAACACAATCAAAGGTTGCACAAATCCCGGCTGTGAAAGAAAAGTTAAACGTGTTAAAAGAAGTAATGGATGATTATGAGAATCAGTTAAACGATTCAAATGATCCGGATGCACGTGTTGGGTATAAGTCAGCGGATTCTTCTTTCTTTGGTTTTAAAACGCATATTGCGATGAGTGATGAACGTATTATTACAGCAGCGGTTGTGACGACGGGTGAAAAAAGCGACGGGAACTACCTTCGAGAACTAATTGAAAAAAGCAGAGAAACAGGCATGGAGTTTGATAAGGTGATTGGTGATACAGCCTATTCCGGAAAAGAAAATTTAGAATATGCGAAAGCGGAAGAGCTCCACCTCATTTCAAAATTAAATCCAGTGATCACAAATGGCAGTGGGCAACGAAAAAGCGAATTTAATTATAATAAAGATGCAGATCGATATATTTGTCCAGCGGGGCATATGGCTATACACAAAAGACGTACAGGTAAGAAAAGTACCAATCAATGTTTCAACTATTATTTCGATATTGAAAAATGCAAGGTTTGTCCAATGCGGGAGGGCTGTTATAAAGAAGGGGCGAAAAGTAAAACGTATAATGTGACGATTCAATCGCAGTCACACCAAGAACAAGCAGCGTTCCAAGAAACAGCCGAATTTAAAGCACTCGCTAAAAATCGATATAAAATTGAAGCTGAAAATAGTGAATTAAAGAACCCCCATAGCCTTAAAACAGCGAAATCGAGGGGTTTATTTGGTATGGAAATTCAAGGCGCCACGACTATCTTTATGGTCAATCTGAAACGAATACTCAAACTACTGAGTGAAAAAGAGTAGGAAAAAACAAAGAAATAAGGCACCTTCCATTCAAAAACGAATGGAAAGTGCCTTATTTTTGCCTGGAAAACTAAACTGAAATAAAAAACAGAAGTTTTTCAGTGGCCTCAATTACAGAAACGTCTTTTTTGTCGGAATCTGCCCTGCTTAACATGAAAATTATAGAGCTGAAAATAAAAATACCTGTGCAGAACCACATCATGATGCCGTCCCATTCACAGTTGAATAAAATGACATTCGTCACTATGCATAATTGCATGTAGCATATTGAAATATCCAGAGCTAAAGAGACTTTCATGAAAAAATCTCCAATGATCGCAATGCAATTTACGCTAAAAAATTTTCAAAATAGCTCCTCTAAAATGGAGTAAATTAAACCTGAATGTAATCGGGCTGCAGTTTCTTTGTTTGGTTATAAGCTTCGGCAAAAGTTTGAAAATATTAAGCGCTGGTTTTCAAAAATTCAGATACTTTGTTATAGTAATAGTATAAATTTAAAGAGAGGGAATGAGAAGCAATGTTTTTTGTTCAAATGTCCGGATTCCCTGGTTCAGGTAAATCCACATTGGCGCTGGAAATCGCAAGGCGAACCGACTGTATCGTTATTGATCATGATATTGTAAAGTCAGCGTTATTAAATTCGGTGGCAGAAACCGGCATCGATGGAAAGCTGGCAGGCAAAATATCATATGATATCGATTTTTCTTTAGTCGGCTTTTATTTGTCACAGGGCAGAAGCGTTATTCTTGACAGCCCTTGCCTGTACGATGAAATGGTGGAAAAGGGCATGGAAGTTTCCCGGAAATACAGTGTGAATTACAAGTATATTGAATGTTATTTATCGGATTTGGCGGAGATAAATAACCGTTTAAAAAATAGAGAAAGAAAAATTAGCCAAATTTCCGAAGTTCAAAGTGAAGAAATTTTTCAGACTACGCTAAAAAACAGCAAGAAACCGGCTGAAACGAAATGCCTTACTGTCAATACAAATTATCCCCTACATACGTATATATATGAGGTAATCGATTATATAAATAGTTGACGAAAAACAATATTTGAAACGGCTTTTGCGTTAACAGCTGTCATTAGGAGACATATTGATACATACCGTAAAACGGTAACCATAAGTTTTATGTACAGCGGGAATTTTTGTGAAAGGGTGAGGGATGAGGGAATGTCAAATAAAAAAAAGCCAGAGGAAATACGAAGGGATCTGTATAAGAAAGAGCAAATAAATAATCCTGCAGGCAATTTGAATGATCAAATGAATCGTGTGCAAAGTAGTATGCCAAACACATCTGGCATGAGTTTGAAGGAAATTGGCGGAATAATTCTATTTTTAATAATTTTTATGCTCGGATACAGCATGTACAAAATGTTCTTTTAAAATTTAAAATAATACTTGACGCGTATTATTTTTTTTGTTATATTTATCTCAAGTTCGAGATATTTAAATTCGAAGTTTTATTTTTTGTTTTATATCTTGAAATCGAGATAAAATGGAGGAGATTTTAAAATGACGAAATGGACAGTCGATCAAACACACTCAACAATCGGATTTGAAGTAAAACACATGATGGTTTCAAAAGTAAAGGGGCAATTCTATAGCTATACGGCAGAAGTGGAAGCGGCGGATTTAACAGACTTAACAACAGCAACAATAAATTTTGAGCTCGATGTAGCAAGTATTCATACGAACAACAATGATCGCGATAATCATTTGAAATCAGCGGACTTTTTTAATACAGATGAGTTTTCGAAAATCACATTTGCTTCTGCGAACATTGCAAAAGACGGCGATGACTACAAGGTAACAGGAAATTTAACAATTAAGGACGTAACAAAACAAGTGACTTTCGATGTTGAATTCGGCGGGAAAGGAATAAACCCATGGGGCGTTGAAGTTTATGGTTTTGAGGCAGAAACAAAAATCAATCGTGAAGAATTTGGCTTAACATGGAATGCCGCGTTGGAAACGGGTGGCGTGCTAGTAGGTAAGGACATCAAAATTAAAGTGGAGCTTGAATTAAACCCTGCTGCATAATTATTCATTAATAAGGGAATACTTATTAGCGTTACTGATCATAAACAAAACAGTGCAAAAGTAGAATATTAGGCTAAAGCTTCGATAATTGATGATGCATTCCAAAATCATTCAATTTGGACGGTGCCAAAATTCTAGTTAATATCTCGAAAACGAGATATTTTGAGGAGCGAGACGAAATGGGATTCATCAGCAAATTATTTGGAAATAAGAAAATGGAGGATACAACAATGGAAAAATTAAACATTGGCATTATTTTAGGATCAACTCGTGAAGGACGTGTAAGCCCGCAGGTTGGTGCATGGGTGAAGGAAATTGCAGACAAACGCGGGGATGCAAACTATACAATTATTGATATTGCAGATTATAAATTACCATTATTAGGCGAAGCAGGCGGCGATGCATCGGGTGCTGCAGCTTGGTCTGAAGCGATCGCTAAGCAGGATGGATTTGTATTCATCGTTCAAGAATATAATCATTCCATTACTGGAGCGCTTAAAAATGCGTTAGATTACTTGCGTGACGAGTGGAACAATAAAGCGGCCGGAATTGTATCTTACGGTTCTGTAGGAGGCGCACGTGCTGCTGAACATTTGCGTGGTATTTTAGGTGAATTACTAGTAGCGGATGTACGGGTACACCCAGCATTATCATTATTCACCGATTTTGAAAACGGCACATCATTCAAACCGAAAGAAGTGCAAGCAGATTCAGTGAATCAAATGTTGGATCAAGTCATTCCTTGGTCAACAGCGTTAAAAACAATCCGCTAATTGGAAATAAACAATCTAGCATGTGCTTTGCGCATGCTAGATTCGCTTTATATAAAAAAATGAACAGAGTATTTTTGGATTGAAATACTGCGTTCAATTTTTTAGTAACGGAGGAAGAAAAAATGAAAAAGCATACAACAGGAATCCATCATATAACAGCAATTGTTGGTCATCCTCAAGAGAACGTCGATTTTTATGCAGGGGTACTCGGTTTGAGGATCGTAAAAAAAACGGTCAATTTTGATGATCCTGAAACATATCATTTATATTTCGGCAATGAAGGTGGTGAGCCAGGGACAATTATTACGTTCTTCCCATGGCCTGCTGCATATAAAGGAAGGGTTGGCGATGGGCAAGTAGGAGTCACAACATACGCCGTCCCAGTCGGAGCAATGAATTTTTGGAAGAAACGTTTGGCGAAGTTTGACATTTCATATACAGAAAATACCCGCTTCGGTGAAATATATTTACAATTCGATGATCCACATGGTTTGCAGCTTGAAATTGTGGAACGTGAGGGGGGGACGAAAAATCGCTGGACATTCGGTGATATCACTGCAGATGTTGCCATTAAAGGTTTTGGAGGTGCAGTGCTGTATTCTTCAAATCCAGAAGAAACAGTGAAAACATTAGTTGAGGTAATGGGTCTGGAAACGGTGGGACATGAAGGGGAGTTGATCCGTTTACAAGCAACTGCTTCTATAGGGAATATTATTGATGTCAAAATGATGCCGGGTAATCGAGGGACTATGGGGGTAGGCACCGTTCACCATATTGCATGGCGTGCAATTGATGACGAGGATCATAAAGCTTGGCAGCGCTATGCGATGGATAAAGGACAGCATGTGACCGATATTAAAAATCGCAACTATTTTAATGCGATTTATTTCCGTGAAGCCGGCGATATATTATTCGAAATTGCGACAGACCCGCCAGGATTTGCCCATGATGAAACGCCTGAAACAATGGGAAGCCATTTAAAGTTGCCTATTCAATACGAAGAATACAGAGATCGTTTAGAAATGTCGCTCGTACCGATTAAAGTGCGGGAGCTAGATTGAAAGAGCTATGTAAATGAGGAAATAGCATTTATAAATTTAGAGAGTTGGAATCTTCCGCAGCTATATTGGAGAAAATCTGCAAGTAAATCAAGAAATCAAAAAAGAGTCTGCTTCAAAGATTATTGTTTCACAACCTTTAAGTAGACTCTTATAATTGAATTTTGAGTTGCTTTGGAAGTTACAGCAATTTGGACATATATAGTTCGTTTACATATTGCCCGTCTATTAGCAGCGAATCTTTTTTTATCCCTTCAATTTCAAAACCCATTTTTTTATAAAGTTTTACCGCTTGTTCATTTGATTCAATAACCGTTAACTCCAATCGATGGATTTCTGCTTGTTTCGCCCACTTAATAATATATTCAAATAATTGTGTGCCTACACCTTTTCCGCGGCTATTGCTATGTACTCCAACGACAATGACGGCACGGTGAGAGGTACGAGATAGATTTTCTGCTTTTACTATGAGATATGCTAAAATTTCGTCATTTTGCTGTGCGACAAAGAAACCTGATTTTGGCGCATTATTTAACGTATTTATGAGTTTGCTTAAAGCTGTAGATTCAATTTGCCTTTCACCGGGTGCATATAGCATATATCCTGATTCCTCAGCATTCTTCATAACAGAAATAATTTTCTCCGCGTCAATTCCGCTTGCTTGTCTTATAAGCATAAAACCGCTCCTCTAATAGGTATTTATTAAAAAGTTTTTAAATCATTAATATTTCATTATAAATACATGCAATTGAATTTTTAAAGGTCGAAGGTGGAAATTTCTTTATTTTTTGATTAACCGCTATAATTTCTTCCACCGCAAGTTCACGATTTCCCAATTTGTTATAACAAAATGCCTGGATTGCAACTATTTCCAAATAGCAGGCGACATCTAATGGATGGGAATTAAACACAATTAAAAATACCAATTAAATTGAACTAAATTTGCGCTCCCGAATTTTCTATAGCTATTAAATTTAGAAAGCTATTAAAATGCCTCCCATTTTAAATAAAACAGGGATTAAAAATAACAGAATTAATCCAACTATAATCGTTGACAGGATGATTGCTTTGAAATTTAAGAAACGTTGCTTACAGAGTGTATAAAGAATGAACGAATTGATAGGTATATTTAGTAATACGCCGGTAATAAGGCCAGGAGCATATGCCTTCATGAAAATGCTTGAAACAAGATGCGGGAAGAAGGCATTGAATATCATGGAGCCTAAAAACCCTGCGAATGCCCATTTAACTATTTTCATTTCAGGAAAATTAAGAAATAAAAATGAAGTTAAATAGGCAAGGGCAGTAATGACAATAACCGCAAAATGAAATTCATCTGGCGCCACAGCTTGTTGCAAAGAATGATCCAACAGCGACCACTGAGGTAACCATAGAGCCTCTTCCAAGTTATGTAATGTTATTGCCAAACAGAAAAAAACGGCATAATATCCAGTTTTAGAGCTATTCGTATAATCACTTGCAGTATTTTTGCTTTGCATCATATTCACCAAGTTTCAAGATTCTTTTACTTTACCAGTGCTTTTATAGTAGGGGCCATAGTAGAAAGTGTGTTTGAATGCTTTTAATGTTTAAAAATAGACTTTCCGCTCTGTGCTTTTTCAGCTACTATAACAACAAAACTCTCTATTGAACAGCTCCGTCCAAAAAGCTATTAAAATTCCGTTCCATGCAACTCTCTTTAAGTGCTTACTATTTCCATCCATTATTATTTCTTATATTATATCATATCACGCCATTTATAAAATTCAGCCGAGTTAAAGAAGCGATATTTTCAGCTGCCAATGCAAATCAGCCCAATACTAAGAGGATGGAATGGCATTTGCTCAAAAAGTGAAGCTGAATAAGTTTATCCGCCATGAAGAAATGGGTATTTTCCAAATAGAATATGCTGTAAATAAATTGGCGATATTAAATGCAAATTCACAGCAAAGGGGCATCAGGGAGAATTGAAACAAAATAATAATAAAAATACAAGGCATCGCAATGTATGGTCTGGATTTTTGTTCGGGATCGGGCTCATTGCTTTTGTTGACGAAGCGGTTTTTCATCAGCTTTTAAGATGGCATCATTTTTATGATAAATCAACAACAGATATTGGACTGATTTCGGATGGACTTTTTCATGCGTTTAGCTGGTTTGCTACAATAGCGGGCTTATTTTTATTTGCGGATTTGCGCAGGAAAAATAGTTTGCTGCTACGGCGGTGGATAGGTGGGGTGTTGCTGGGCATAGGAATGTTTCAATTATATGATGGCATTATTCAGCATAAATGGATGCGCATACATCAAATTAGGTATGTGGAAAATGTCGTTATTTACGATATTGTGTGGAATATGTCGGCACTCATAATTTTATTTATCGGTCTTTATCTCATTTACCGCGTGAAAAATGATAATCCCGTTAAAAGAGACTCTCCCAAATGAATAACTTCTATTTGCTGCATAATCATGGACATGGTGCAATGAGTCAATCGGCAACGGGGATAAACCTTCAAATGTTATTGGGTATAAGTTTCATTTTATTGTTTCTAGCATATACAGCTGCTGTTTTGATGACAAATAAGCAGTATAAAAAATGGCCGGTTTACCGCCTAATTTGTTGGTCGCTTGCTATGGGAACAGCATTCATTGCAGTTGTCGGACCATTGGCAAATAGCGCCCATACGAACTTCACGGCGCATATGGTGAGCCACTTACTGTTAAGTATGGTGGCGCCGGTTTTTATGGCAATTGCTGCACCGATGTCATTATTGCTTAGAACAGTGAACACATCGTTAGCGCGTCAGATGACGGCATTATTAAAAAGTCGGGTGGCTCAATTGATTTCCCATCCTATAACAGCTGCTGTGTTGAATGTAGGTGGACTATGGCTTTTATATACAACGGATTTGTATGCATTCATGCATGAACATGCTTTATTTGCCTTGTTCGTCCACTTGCATTTTTTCATTGCCGGCTATGTATTTACTATTTCCATCATCTATTTTGATCCTGTTTATCATCAATATACCTTCTGGTTTCGGGCGGTCGTTTTAATCGTCGCCATAGCATGCCACGATATATTATCGAAGTATATGTATGCAAATCCGCCGACAGGAGTCTCGCAACAAGAGGCAGAAACGGGAAGTATGGTCATGTATTATGCGGGGGACTGGATTGAGGTTGGGCTGATTATTATTTTTTGCTGGCAATGGTTTAAATCAGCAAAACCGCGTAAACATACTGCTGGTGAAGTCAATGGATAGAAAAAGGGTGTGCTAGAAGCAAAAATCTAGCGCACCCTTAATTTTATTGATTTGATGGTGGCTGTTTTTTCGGTCGGATGTAAAGACCCAATTTTTTTCGCTCCGCCATTAACAATTTATATAATGACAGCATCATCATTAGGATAATCATTGAAAATGGGAAGGCGACGATGATGGCGGCATTTTGCAGTGCGGTCAATCCACCGGAGAACAACAGACTCGCAGCAATGGCGGCCTGTAAAATTCCCCAAATCAATTTAATTCTAAATGATGGATTCATCGAGCCGAATGTTGTTTGCATACCAAGCACGAATGTAGCGGAATCTGCCGATGTAATAAAGAAAATCGCAACAAGCAGCAATGCGATAATTGATAACAGAAAACCTAATGGCAATTGATCAAAAACACCAAACAATAGCTGCTCTGTCGGTAAATCAGCAAGGCTTTGATCTTTCATAAGATACGTTTCAATCGCAGTTGTTCCGAACGTAGCAAACCAAAAAATACTAACAAGTGTTGGCGCTAAAATAACTCCCATTAAAAATTCCCGTATTGTGCGCCCTTTTGAAATACGTGCAATGAAAATGCCGACAAATGGCGACCAGGACATCCACCAAGCCCAGTAGAAAATCGTCCAGCCGTTAATCCATTCACGACTGCCCGCATCTCCTGGTTCCATGCGTAAGCTCATCTGTACGAAGTTTTGCAGATAGCTGCCTAGCCCTGATGTGAAATCATTCATAATTGCAACAGTAGGACCAATAAATAAAGTTAATAATAACAAGGCTGCAGCTAAATAGAGATTCCAATTACTTAATAATTGTATGCCTTTATCTAAGCCGGTTGAGGCTGAAATAATAAATAATACGGTAACAATAACTATAATGATTAATTGAACAGTAAAGTTTATTGGAATATCAAATAAATAGGAGAGACCACCATTAATTTGCTGTGCACCTAGACCAAGTGTTGTAGCTACTCCGATTACAGTGGCGAATACCGCAATAGTATCTATGATATGACCGATGGGACCTTTTGTTTTATCGCCGAAAAGAGGGAAAAGTGTAGAGCTTATAAGGCCTGGAGCCCCTTTGCGGAAATTGGAGTAGGCCAATGCTAATGCGACAATCCCATAAATCGCCCAAGCGGAAATGCCCCAATGAAAAAATGTAAACCGAAACGAATCTTTTAATGCTTGTTGAGAACCTTCAGGAGCTTGCGGTGAACTAATGGCGAAATGCGACAATGGCTCTGCAGCACCCCAAAACACTAAACCAATCCCCATACCCGCGCTAAACAGCATAGCAAACCATGATGCATTACTGTATTCCGGACGATCATTCGGCTTCCCAAGACGAATGCCTCCAATAGGGCTTAAGATTAGAAAAACACAAAATGCAATAATGATTGCAACGACTAATAAATAATACCAGCCAAAATTGTAAGTAAGTAAATCTTGAATGTTATTGGTTACTTTTTCCAGTGTTTTTGGGGCAAGTACTCCAACTAGAACGGCTAGCATTACTAAAGTAAACGAGCTCCAAAAAACAATGCCTACTTTTTTCATTTTTATAACCTCCATTCAGTGACTAATAAATGTATTTCCTAGTTTGAAAAAAATAAACATTTTCATCCAATTATTTCTCGGAAATTTTCCGGTATATTGAATAATATGTACCTCCCAGAGACAATTCAATACTCAAATAAAAATGAATAACTCTATTATAAATGTCTATACTGTGTCAAAAAAGGGAGGAGTCGTTTTGCTACAAACAATCGAAATTAAACAAGAAGTTTAATGATTTAGTAACCAATTCCTTTAATCCTTCAATTTCCTCATCGCAGAAAATGTTAGTGAGGAAAATGTATAAACTTTTTTTTGCTATTGCCCCTAAATTGTAAACAAAAATATGTTTAATTAACCGTTGGAATTCCGGAAACGGGTATACTACATTAACTGTAAATATGGAAAACATACAGCATAACAATTAATTTTAAGAAGGGGTGTTTTGGATGGATAAAGAGATGAACTACGGCGATGATTATAAATTTATACCAGCAACATCAATACAGAGTGGAGTAAGTATAGAAGTATTGCCCGATCTGTATGTGCATACGATTCAAATTGCAAATATTGTATTTTATAGCTGTCCTGGCAGTGATGACTTTGTTTTGATAGATGCAGGATTGCCTAATAGTGCGGAGGAGATTATCACTGTTGCGGAACAAAGATTCGAGGGGAAAGCTAAAGCCATTATATTGACACATGGCCATTTTGATCATGTCGGTGCTGTGATTGAGCTTGCAAAGCATTGGCAAGTACCTGTTTACGCGCACGCTTTAGAACTGCCGTATTTAACAGGCCAGAAAAATTACCCAAAGGCAGATGCAAGTGTGGACAGTGGGCTTGTTGCTAAAATGTCACCGATTTTCCCCAATGAATCGATTAATTTAGGAGAGGCTATCCATGAGCTTCCATCAGATGGAACAGTACCTTTCCTGGAAGGGTTTCGATGGATCCATACACCTGGACATACACCGGGCCATGTTTCTTTGTATAGAGAAAGTGATGGGGCGCTAATTGCTGGGGATGCATTTGTCACAGTCAAGCAAGAATCTTTGTATAAAGTGTTCACACAGGAAAAAGAAATAAGTGGACCACCGAAATATTTTACTACAGATTGGAATGCTGCTTTCGAATCTGTAAAAAAATTAGCTGCATTGACCCCTTCTTTAGCGCTTACTGGTCATGGGGTGCCGATGAGTGGAGAGGAGTTAAACAAGAACTTAAAAAAACTTGTCGATAATTTTGATCAAATCGCTCTGCCGAATAATAAAGACTTCAAATAGAAAGTGTAAAGTGTTCCGAATTTCCGTTGTTTTTATTAAAAAGGCGTACCCATTATAAGTTTGGGCACGCCTTTAACGTATTGTCAATTATTCAAATCATATAAACCAGGGCTATGTTCATTCGGCATGTCAGGCATTAATGGTACAGGGAAACCTTCTGGCGGCGGCGTGACTTGAAACGTTCCACCATTACGGCTTGGTGTTTGGCCATGGAGAATTTCGCCAATACGAGTAGGATCTAGTCTAAAGTTAAATTGAATATTATGATAGCCCATATCGACAAACTTTCGGCATTCTGGATATTTATTTATATCATAATTTGGTACAGGGAATAGTTTGCCCCAATTGACACCCAATGTTTCAAGGGCTTTTGCGAAAGCATTTTGATGAGCATTATCGCGGACAATAAGAAAACCAAGAGTTTCCCGGAATGTTTGATTGGAGCTCATTTCATAAATGCGGGTTTTTTGCAGAACACCTGTAGATTCCAACACCAGATTGTTTAATAAATCCGCTATAAGGTTACCATGTGAATAGACCCATGAGCCATTCCATGGATTTCCCGAAGCATCGACAGGCAATGATGCTTGTGCTCCCATAATATAGTGATGAGGATTTGCATGACGCACTGCATCATCTAGAGGCGATTTATCCATCCCTCCATTACCAGGAGAGTCCGATTCCCCCGAATCATTCAATAATTGATTAATTGTATTTTGAACAAGTTCAACATGGGCAATTTCTTCTAAAAAAATGCCCCGCAGCAAATCACGGAATTGTGTTTCCTTTCCTCTAAAATTGGAGCTTTGGAAGAAAAACTGCATCATTGTGCGCATCTCTCCGTAATGTCCGCCTAAAATTTCCTGCAAGACACGCGCAGCTTCCGGATCAGGTTTATCAGGCTTAATAATATTTATTAACTCTTCTTTGTAATAATACATAAGTTCCCTCGATTCTATATATTTTATGTAGGATGATGGATTAGTTGGAAAAATGGCTGTGCCCTTTAAAACTTGCGATTTTGAGCCGCATGAAATAAAGGCACGGAATTTTTCGCATCCTTGCAAAATCGGTCAACTACATATAACCGTATTATGGACAACCAAAAAGAAGTCATGCATTTTACAAACAGAAGGAATAAAAGCCAAACCATCTTGGCATAAAAAAGCAATATTTCCACTGTGCCCTATTTGAACAGAGAAGAAAATATTGCATAAGTTTACTTATAATTGTTTAAGTCAGAAAAATAATTTGCATTATCGCAAGAAACAGCCCGCAAGCCAATGGGAACAGCTTTAAAAATACATAGCCGTTTGAACTATCTGAAAGTTTTTCCAGTGGATCTTTGGCAGGCGAGCCTAAAAAGCGGATAAAGCGATTAAATGCGGACTGTCGATCAGCAAGCTTTTTTATTGGAATTTTGACATTATAATGATCAAGCATTTTCTTTAGCTCTTCTTCATTTTTAAATTCCTCTTTCATGCTGGAAAGCCTCCTTTAAGTCAATTTTCAGTACTTGAATCGCTTTATGTAGACGAGATTTTACTGTACCTGTTGGAATATTTAAAATTAGGGCAATTTCCTCCAATGGCAAATCCTCGTAATAGGCGAGCAAAATAACGGCTCGCTGTTTATCAGGAAGTTTGGCAATGGCATGTTGAATGACGAGCTTTTCTTCTGACTCCACATTTTTTTTCGGCAGAGGAATCAAAAAAGGCAAAAGTGTCTGCCACCGTTTTCTTCGATTCAATTTGTTGATTAAAATACGGTACGCTGTTTGAAATAAAAACGACTTCACCGTGCCGAGTGACGCATCGTACATGTGCTGCTTCTTCTGCAATGTTTCAAATGCATCATGAACAGTGTCGATGCTGATTTGCTCCTCTTTCGTATAGCGAAACAAAAAGCAATACAGCGGTTCGTGAAGTCGTTCGTATAACGTGCCCAATGCCTCCGTATTACCTGTCTGAACCTGCTGCATCAATTCTTCATTCGTCAATATCATGGACATCACCGATATGAGCTTTAATGCTTTTTAGTGTAGCGGAAATTCTCGTCACTAAATATGCCACCGTTACAATGACCCAAACTTGAGCCTGATTTGTAAAAAATTGAACGAATGGATTTTCAACTGTTTCTCCGCGGAAAGTAAGAAGCATATTTAAAGCCTGAACGCAAAAAATCGTATAAACCGCCAATACAAGTGTAAGCGTATCAAATACATTCCAGCGCAAATAAATCGTCGTTTTTTTATAGTTGATTTTCCCGTTCTCCCTAACGATATATTTTCGATCGTAAGGAATCATAATGCCAAGAATAATGATTATCCCTATCGTGCCAACGATAAGAGAAATAATAAAGCCAATATCCATTTTGTTCAATCCTATCTTAAATAGATTTTTCTAGCCACTATACTTAAGCAAACACAAAGAATGGTTAATATAATGCTATATTGGTAAAAAGGCAACCATGTATGTTCATTTAAATTTAACTGGAACTGCAAAGTATCATTCAAATACAGCATCGGATTCCATATTAAAAAAATATAATAATCTTGCGGCTGTTTTCCGCCAATCGTTAAAAAGAGGGAAGACATCGTAATCGAAAACATAAAAACAAGCATAACAGGGACAAGCATGCTTTGTGCAACTTTCCCGTTTTTCACGATGCCGGCTACGATAAAGCATAACGGATATATGGCAAGCAGCACAAAATTGCATATTAGCATAATCGAAACAAAAGCGGTAAATGATAGCGCAATAAGGAAGGAATAGCCGATTAATAGCAATGCCAATACAATGTTCATTAAAAGAAATACACCTAAACCCATACCAATAAAATAATTCGACGGTGATATATTAGTTCGTTTCAGCCATTGGATTGTATTGTTTGCTTTTAAATCCGCCAAATAAATTGTGGCGCTTGAAAAAGCGAAGGAAAAAATCAATAGCATAATCGATATTGGGAAAAACTGGCCTTTAATCATAAAATCCAATGTTTCAGGACTATTTTTCAAAGCGAGTGTGCATATCCATGAACAAATGATAAATATGAAGGCGGGAAGCAAATTCCCGATAAATACTCCAGCATTGCGAACAGATTCCAGCATAAAGCTTTTTGCTACTTGTAAAATCATTTGAATCGACCTCCGAATAATTGTCCTGTCACTTCAAAATAAACACCTTCCAAGCCTGGAAATGTAGGGTTATGATATTTCCTGACAAGATCCGCCGCTAAACCATGCTCGATAAATTGTCCGTCTTTCATAATATAAACATAATCAAATAAATCTTCGAGTCCTACAATTTCATGACTTATTATAAGAAGACATTTATTTTCTTGCCGTACTTGATTTTGAAGGAAACCGAGCAGTTGCTTCTTCTTTTTTAAATCCAAATCCGCAAATGGCTCATCCAATAGTACGATCGGTTTATTGATCAAAAAAGCCAAATATAGCGAAAGCGCTTTTCGTTGCCCTCCGGAAGCGTTTTTTATTAATGTGTTTTCATATTGGACAATATCCAAAATATCGTACAGCTCCTCAACGTTTGAAGGTTTTTCAATTAGTTGTGCAAATAAGCGGATCACTTCCTTCACCTTTAAAAATGAATAACTTTCAAAAAATTGATATTGCAGTGCGGTTAAATTGGCGACATCATCTTGTTGCTGTACCCGTATGGAACCCCGGTCGATTTTTTCGTCCCCAGCAATGCATTTCAGCAATGTGGATTTGCCTGCACCATTGTCGCCGAGCAACAAATAGCATTGGCCATAGTGAAATGTAGATGAAATTCCTTTTAAAACAGTATGACTTTCATAAGATTTCTCGACTTTTTCTAATACTAACAAATTAATGACCACCCTTTTATAAATGTTTTCAATAACTATACAAATGGGAAGAGCAAAAAGTTCATTTTTATTTTTAATAATTTTAAATTTTATGGAATTAATGCGTATTGTTGTATTTGGTTAATGAGGAACAAAATGGAATGGGGAACGTTAATAATTACGGGAGGCAAAAATTGGTTGGAAATAAATATTCTTAAGAGGTGGTTTTTTTGAGTTCGGAACAATTAATAAATGTAAGCAGTAACTTGCTTCTAAGCGGTTTTATATTGCTGTTGATCGCGATTGTGCCGCTTGGTCTTTCAGTAAAGTCGAATAAAAAGGTATTTGGCATGGTTGGGATGCTTCTTACTTATTTATCCTTTTTGCTGCAGCTTGGCTATTTTATAACGAGATGGATTGCTGTCGATCATGCACCAGTCAGCAATATGTTTGAATTCATGACATTTTTCGGAATTATGCGTGTAGGAAGCTTTATCCTTATTTATCATATGTATAAACAGGTTGTCGTCGGCTTATTTGTTATCCCGGTTTCATTGATCATCATTGGCTATGGCAGTGTATTTACAAATGAGGTTTCGCCATTGGTACCTTCCTTAAAGAGTAATTGGCTTGCCGTTCATGTCATTACTGTTGCTTTATCGAGCGCAATTTTGTCGCTTTCTTTTGCTACAGGCATTATTTATCTTTTAAAAGTCCTCGATGTAACAAAAAAGACGTTAAGTTCACGCGCGCTTGAATTTGTTTTGTATTGTTTAGTTGTCGTTGTTGGATTCATTGGTGTTTCTACTGTATTCAGTTTTACAAGGGAGCCGCTGACAGTTGAATATATTGATGTACAGGGAAAAGAAAGCAAAGCGATTTATGAAATGTATCCAATCATCGCAAACGACAATGAACAAAGTGCAGGGCTATTGATGATATCAAATAAAATCGATGCATTAAAATTAAATTCCATAGTGTGGGCTTTTGCAATAGGGACGCTTTTATACATAATCATTCGCCTATTGATGAGAAAAAGTTTATGCATACTATTAAAACCGCTCACAAAACGCGTCAGTGCGAACTTAATGGATGAAATTTCATATCGGGCAGTAGTGATTGGCTTCCCATTATTTGCAATGGGTGGTCTATTATTTGCGATGATTTGGGCACAGCTCGCATGGGGAAGATTTTGGGGTTGGGATCCGAAAGAAGTGTGGGCACTTATTACTTTCCTGTTTTACGCTGCGATGCTCCACCTGCGTCTATCAAAATCGTGGGAAGGCGAAAAAACGGCATGGATGGCCATTATTGGATTTGGAATCATCGTTTTCAATCAAGTATTTGTCAACTTAGTTATTGCGGGGCTACACTCGTATGCTTAAGCAAAAGATGTAGCTTAAATTAACTATGCAGGCCTGCTCAAAAAAGTTTGGGCAGGTTTTTGTTCTATATACAAAAAGATTATTGAAAAATATATTTTAGAAGGGGCGATAATTAATGGATTGCATATTTTGCCACGGTATAAAGGAAGAACAAGTATTATTGGAGACAGGGAATTATATTGTAGTTTTTGATATTGATCCAATACA
This sequence comes from Solibacillus silvestris, assembly GCF_051967575.1. Taxonomy (NCBI): domain Bacteria; kingdom Bacillati; phylum Bacillota; class Bacilli; order Caryophanales; family Caryophanaceae; genus Solibacillus; species Solibacillus silvestris. The sequence goes on along the minus strand of NZ_JBQCJW010000001.1, from coordinate 125,832 downwards.
ATCAGGACACTTGCTCATTATTTCCAAAAGACATTTTGAGCATATTAGAGAGGTTTCCAAAGAGCTTCTAATTGAATTATTGGATTTGAAAAAGAAAATAATTGATTTGCTGGAGAAAAGTTTCGGAATTACGGGCATAAGCATTATTCAAAATAATGGTGCAATAATGGACGAGGGGACACATTTCCATGTCCATTTAATTCCTAGATATTCAGATGATTTGTTTTGGGAAAATCAAGCGGTTATTGAACATCCTATTTCGACGACAGATCTTTCAAACAAACTGAAGTTATTAAAATAGAAGTGCCGTGTATATATGGAATTGAAAATTTGTAAAGGATGATTTCTGAAAGGAGGAAACGAATTGCAACAGCTATTGGAAGAAGTGAAAGATTGGACCCTCAAGTCGGATAAGCGATTATTGATCGGCATTTCTGGGCATGGAGCCGCGGGTAAAAGCACGTTTGCTTCTGATTTGAAAAATTTGCTGAATCCTGAAGAAACGAATCTGTTCACTACAGATCCTTATATAATCGCTTCTGAAGTTCGCAATCATACGATAATGACTTACAACTATGAAAATGAAGAGCATCGATATAAAATGACAGCTTGTCATCGAGCGGCACATCATCTGCCTTCATTAGAAAGAGATGTTCAAATGATTAAAGACGGAGCAGGTTTTTTCACAATTGATGCACATTATGCAAGAAGAGAATGGATGTCTCCGGAAAATCGAATAACGATTGTTGAAGGGATGAGTGTAGCGTTTATTGAACCTGAACTTTTTGACTTATTGATTTACTTTTTCACGGATGGAGAAACGGAATTTCAAAGAAGGGCTGTTCGTGATATAAACGAAAGGGGCATGCAGATGGAGAGATTGCGTCACTCGCACCACGAAAGGCGCATACAGTACGAACTGTTTATGCATCCATATCACCGGGATTTTGATATAATCGTCAAAAATTCAAGTGAGATAACATATTTAAATTCACAATTCAACCGATCCACTTAAAGTCGATCAATTTATAAAAATGCAGCTAATATTTATAAAGCTAGATTTTTTTTATTGAATAAGTAATTCTCCCGCATTATTTTATAGTTTTCTATTGAGCAACTCCTCGTTTGTTTCAATTATTACGTTTGCCCATGTTATGAATAGATTTATAGAAATAGGGTAAAAACGTAATGGAGAATGGTTGCGTTCTATCATTCTCGTGAAACTAGCTATTTTTTTGAATGAGGAGGATTTCAGTTGAAAAATAACGAAAAAATTGAACAACTAAAACAGTTTACTACAACAGATGAGGGACAGCCGTTAACGACAAACCAAGGATTGAAGTTAACTAATGATGAGCATTCTTTAACATTAGGCGAACGCGGACCAACATTAATGGAAGACTTTCATTTCCGTGAAAAAATGACGCATTTTGACCATGAGCGCATTCCTGAGCGCGTTGTTCATGCAAGGGGTTCAGCTGCCCATGGTATATTTGAAAGCTATGGAGATGCTTCAGATATAACGATGGCGCATTTTTTAGGTGAAAAGGGCCGGCAAACGCCTGTATTTGTTCGATTCTCGACAGTAGCAGGTTCACGTGGCTCAGCAGAAACTGTTCGTGATGTGCGGGGATTTGCAACGAAGTTTTACACGGAAGAAGGAAATTATGATTTGGTCGGCAATAATATTCCGATCTTTTTTATTCAGGATGCGATTAAATTCCCGGATTTAATTCATGCAGTAAAGCCGGAGCCGCATAATGAAATTCCTCAAGCGCAAAGTGCACATGATACATTTTGGGACTTTGTCGTAAGCAACGAAGAGACCGCACATATGACAATGTGGCATATGTCAGATCGTGCTATCCCAAAAAGCTTCCGCCAAATGGAAGGCTTTGGTGTAAACACTTTCCGATTTGTTAATGCAGACGGAGAGGCCAACTTTGTAAAATTCCATTGGAAACCAGTGTTGGGCGCACATGCTTTAGTATGGGACGAGGCTCAAAAAATTGCAGGTAAAGATCCGGATTTTCATCGCCGCGATTTATATGACAATATTGAAGCAGGGAATTATCCGGAATTTGAGCTGGCGGTTCAATTAATTCCGCAAGCGGATGAATTCAACTTTGATTTTGATATTTTAGATCCTACAAAAGTATGGCCAGAGGAGCTTATCCCGCTGCGTAAGCTTGGGAAAATGATACTCAATCGGAATGTCGACAACTTCTTTGCGGAAACTGAACAAGTGGCATTCCATGTAGGGCATGTTGTGCCAGGAATAGATTTTTCAAATGACCCATTACTGCAAGGACGTTTATTCTCTTATACAGATACACAGCTTATCCGTTTAGGTGGTCCGAATTTCCATGAGCTGCCAATCAACCGTCCAGTATGCCCATTCCATAATAATCAGCGTGATGGCTATAGTCGTATGACAATTAATCGGGGCCGTGTGTCGTATGGTAAAAATTCTTTGCAGAAAAATACCCCGCATGTCGTTGATCAAAAAGACGGGGGCTATAAACATTACGAGGAAAAAGTGGAAGGACGCAAAGTGCGGGCACGTAGTGCATCCTTTGAAGATCACTATTCGCAAGCACGCCTATTTTGGTTAAGCCAAACAGATGATGAGAAGCAGCATATTATTAATGCATTCAGTTTTGAATTGGGGAAAGTAGAAACAATTGAAATCCGCAAAGCTGCAGTGGATATGTTTGCCCGCGTTGACCGGGCAATGGCTGAGCAGATTGCACAGCGAATTGGTGTTACTCCTCCATCTGATACGATTGCTCAAGTTGCCGACCAGCCACCATCAGATGCACTTAGTATGCTGAAAAATCCGGTGCAATTTTTAAAATCCAAAAAGGTTGGTATTATTGTAGATGCAGGCAGCAATATAGAGGAGTTTATTACTCCATTGGAAGATAAAGGAGTTACTGTCGAATTAATTAGTAATAAACAAGGGAAAATAGGCGAGCGTGAAATTGATCATACGCTGGATACGGCATCACCTGTACTTTATGACGGATTAATTGTATGTGCTACATTTACGGATGTAGTGGCAAACCGTAAAGTACAAATGTTTGCAGATGAAATATTTAATCATTATAAAGCCTTAGGTTATGTTTCGTTTGAAAGTATGGATAAATCTTATGCAAATGCGCCGGGTGTTGTGACAGCAATTGCAGAATTTATCAATGCATTAAAAATAGGTCGTCATTTTGACCGAACAGATGCAACAGGGTGAATACAAATATAGAGCAGCGAGTGTGTTAAAGGCCGAAATGGAGCCCTTAACACGCTTTTTTGTATATATTATTTTTCCTATAAAGATGGGTTGTCCTATTAGCGTTAAGGGGAGGAAAGATGTTGTCGATGTTAGTTATACCGGCAAGCTGTTTTAGCTTTAGGGGCTATTTCAAGTTATTTTTGTGCGGTGTTTATATTTGAAAGCGAACAATTTGAGCATTACAAGTATTGTATGTTGAAAAATTATGAAAATCCTTCTGTGCATATAGAAGGTTTTGTACCGAAATTTATTGTAATTTGAATTTAGCGGTGCATGCAGTAGTTCAGTTATTTCCTATTTATCTATATAAGGTTTTGAAAAATTCATCTGTCACCTCTGAAATGAAACTTTTCATATTGGCTGCATGTGTTGTCCCGTTCTCTGTATTCTGTGATATGACCCTTATTAGATTAACAAATGTTTATAAAGGATATTGAGTTCCCTCTTTAATATTAAAAGCAATCCAAAATTATTTATTGAAAAATTGGCTAAAGAAATTTGTAGTCGATTTTTTTATGTAGATAATGTCATATATAATTGACAAAATTAAATTATATATTACAATTTAGTTGTGAGACATTTTTTCCTTAATTCGTCTTGTCGCAAAATATCCGTAAAGTGACATCACCTTTTTGAAAGGGGGCATTCAATTGAAAGAGGTTCAAATAAAAAACAGCGTTAAACTGCGTCGAACTGAGCTCGGAAATTTAACTCAAGGAGATTTAGCAAAGCAGATTGGTGTCACTAGACAAACGATGAATTTAATCGAGGCTCAAAAGTATAATCCAACAATTAAAGTATGTTTATTAATTGCGGATGCACTTGATACTTCGATTGAAAAGCTATTTTGGATGGAGGACGAAGAATGAATAAGTTAATTTCCTATGTACCAACTCTCTGTTTTTTTTTAGTAATCTTATTTATTGAAAGCACGTTATTAAAATGGCTACTTTTAGCTGGAATAAGTTGTTTAATCATATTGGCTAAATACAAGCGCAGTAAAATACAAAACGGTGAATTTGAATTTGATGACCGAGTAAATGCCAATATTTCAAAATGGTCATTACGCAGTATGATGCTGCTGAATGCATTATTAATACTGATTTTAATCATTGATAATCAAGGGGTTTTTAAAATGGACTTCAATATAGAAATGATTTTAGTGTATTTATTGATAACACTGTGCATTCCTTTCTATATTGTACCTGCCATAATCAAACACTATTAGGAGGAATCTGAAATGGAAGTAAATCTGATAATAATAGGGTTGGTGTTTTTAGTTATTGGCTTTTTAATTGGTGTTAAAAAATTAACATGGTTATTAGCTGGATATAATGAAAAAAGAGTAAAAGATAAAAATAAATTAGCGCGACTTGTCGGAAGTACATTTGCTGTTTTAGGAGCTGGGTTAGCATTTAGTGGATTTGCTGGTCTAAAACAGACAGAAATGATTTTAATGGTGGCGGTTGCGATTATTCTACTTGAAGTTGTTTATGTAAATGCGAAGATGGTCGAGTAATTATATGTTTGATTAACGAAAATAACCGGAGAAACTGATGATTTTTCAAATGTTGGAATCGCCTATTTAGGTGGGGAAATCCTAATTGCCTGCCTCTATTAAAGAAATCTTTACGATGCATTTATTAAAAGGCAAGTCGCTAAAAGAAGAGGCGAACGGATTGATGAAACACATCTGCCGGTCTGGCTTTAAGCATGGCCTATGTGTTAAACAAACGGAGGAAGTTTGCGGTTTATTTGGCAGGCGGTTCGATAACGAGATCAGTAATTTCCCTTTTAATCAAGATGAGGGCAATAATTTCAGTCAAGGATAGCTGTTCATTTTGTGATCGATTTTGGCTTTGCACATTCTTATACGATTTTCCCGACAAAGAAGCAAGCATAAGTATTGAGTTTACAAGCCAAAAACCCGTCAGCCCTTATTTCATAAGGTTGCCGGGTTTTGATTAATGGAGCAATTAAGCTGCAAATGCTCAATTATTACTTGAATATTTCAGTTAACGCTCTTCCATCTGTATCCGGAAAATCCAAATTTAATATATAGGCAATCGTAGGAGCGATATCTACGACACATACTTCACCGATATCCGAGCCAGCTATTACATTGCTGCCCGAAATAATCAAATTGCTCGTATAATTTGGCTTATTCGGCATATATCCGTGTGTCGCATATTTTTTGCCGATTGCATGCAAATCAACGACAGCTTCCTGTAGATGATCATCTTCAAAAGCATAGCCTTCTCTCGCTTCAATCATATAGCGGAATTGTCTGCTCACATGAAGCTCATTCAATTTTTCTGTACTTAAAATCGCTTCAATTCCGTAAGCTCCATGCTGTGCTGCATTGTCTAGAATAGAAAGCGCCAATTTCTCCGCCTCTGCATCTCCTTGCTGTAAATGCAAATATGCGGCTCCTCCAGCACCTTGTATATATGCCCGCCATTGCCATTTCCCGTTATGCTCATAAATTAGTCCTTCATCATAAAACAAACGATTTAAATACGCTTTATATTGGACATCCAGCTGGCTATGATCGCCGACAATAATAAAAGTCGTCTCATCGTAAATGTCCGCATCTTTTGCAGCTTGAACTAAATCACCTATCCGGCGATCCATCCGATCAATGACATTTTCGATTTGCGGATTTTTCGTGCCATGAATATGTTTCGTGTCATCAAGATCTATTAAATGCATAAGCAATAAATTCGGTTTTTTCTTTTTGATCGTGTCGACCGCGCACAACGTAGTGAAGTCGTCTAAATAAGGCTGTTCGATCCCTTGCCGTACTTTCCCATACTTCATTTCCATTGTTAGTGTAAATAATTTACTGCCGCTTTTCAAAATTTTTAATGCTTGGTTTTCATTTTTTACGGCTTTAATTTCCGGAATATTATAATTGATATTTGCATTTCCGGAAACGGGCCACAGTAAGCCTGCTGTTTTGAGTCCTTTTTTGCCGGCAGCCTCATACACGGTTGGCTCTTGAATATCCCGTCGGAACCAATGCCAGGCTTGATCATTTTCAGGAACAAATGGCTGGAACGGATTATTATGGAAAACACCGTGCTTATTCGGATAGACACCGGTCACATAAGAGCTGTGGATGACATAAGTAAGCGTAGGGTATACACTTTTTAAAGAGTCTGTGGAAGCCCCGTTAGCGATTAACTCTGCCAAATGAGGCTTCGATTTCGCGCTTTCCCAGTTATCTTTGGAAAAAGCGTCATACGAAATGACAATGACATACTTGCTTTTTGGCTGCATAAATATCACCTTGCTGTTTTGGTATAATCGTGTGCGTCTTTTGGAAGCATTAAAAAGACTATAAGACCGATGACGAATAATGGGATAATCGATAAAATGCTATATCTTGCTTCCCCGGTCATCGTCGTTGTAAGGGCCATTAAAAATGGTCCGATAATCGCCGCGAACTTTCCGAAAATATTGTAGAAGCCGAAAAATTCATTTGACCGTTCTTTTGGAATGATTTTGCCATAGTATGACCGGCTAAGCGCTTGAATGCCACCTTGTGCAGAGCCGACTAGAATGCCGAGCACGAAAATATGCCACATTTCGGAAATGAAAAACGCAGCAATACATGAAATGACGTATGTCGTAATACCGACAATGATCATTGTGCGCGTCGAATATTTCTTTGCAAGGGAACCATATAAAAGCGCACAGGGAAATGCGACTATTTGAATGACAAGCAAAATGGCCAACAGCATGAATGTATCCAGTGAATTCTCACCTAAAACGCTTGTAGCATAAGGTACGACCATTTTTATAATCGTATCGACACCATCTATATAGCAGAAATAGGCAATTAAAAAAATAAATACAATTTTATAATCTTTAATTTGCAAAAATGTCTGTCCTAAACGTTTAAAGCTCTGGCTCACCGGATTTGGCTCTTGTTCAATGTAGTGGCGCTGCTTCACGTCCTTTATCATAGGAATCGTCAGTAGCCCCCACCACAATGCGGTAATGAAGAAACCGATTTGATAGCCAATCGCTGCATCCATTCCCATCATTAATATAACGACCAAACTGATGCCAAAAGGAAGGACACTTGAAATATAGCCGAACGCAAATCCGGATGAGGAAACCTTATCCATTCTTTCGTCTGTCGTCACATCTACTAAAAATGAATCATAGAAAATATTCGCCCCGGCAAAACCAATGCACGACAATATATACATGACGATCAGCAATTGCCATTGACCGCTTTCAGGTGAAATAAATGTAAAGGAAAGGGTGGAAAAAATCCCGACGAGCGCAAAAAATGTAAAGAAGCGTTTTTTCTTGTCTTTATAATCAGCAAATGCCCCTAAAATGGGACTGAGCACTGCGACAAAAATACTGGCAAGGGAATTGAAATAGCCTAGATCCATATTGTTGGCTCCATTGAACATCCCAAATACGATCGGAAACAGTGCAGTAGTAATGGCCATCGAATAAGCCGAGTTCCCGCAATCGTACAATATCCATGATTTTTCCTCTTTTGTAAGCTTCATTTGAACATGCCTCCTCATCTTTTATTTTCCGCAATTATACCATTATATTAAAATCAAATAGTATTAAGAGGCGGAAAATTCACATTAGTGAAATATTATTTACGAAAATTATGTATAATGGGAAAGATGTCCAATCGAAACAGACGGAGGCAAGCTATGCAAAGAATCATCCAGTATTTTCATCCACTCGTATGGATTATTTTAAGCGGGACTGTTTTTGTTAGAACGGCCAGTTTTATGGCAATCCCGTTTTTGGCTTTATATTTACATAACGAGCTTCAGGCATCACCGCTGCTAATCGGTGTAACGCTCGGTGTCGCACCTTTATTTTCAACATTTGGCGGCTTTATTGGCGGTTATTTAACGGATCGCTTCGGGAGGAAAATCGTCATTACGGCAACAGTCTTTATATGGAGTTTGACATTCATCGGTTTTGCGTTGGCATCTTCCGCCATTTATTTTGTTGTCCTTAATGCAGTGAATGGGTTGTGCCGTTCTTTTTTTGAGCCGGGGACACAAGCATTAATGATTGATTTTACGGAAGACGCTAAAAAAAGACGTTTATTTTCGGTGCGTTATACGGCGATTAATATTGCCGCGGTAATCGGTCCTTTACTCGGTGTATGGGTGGCAAGCCTATCAAGCCCGTCTACACCTTTTATGATTACAGGCTTCATGTATGCGTTGTATGGAATGTTCTTATTGTTCATTTTAAACCGATACGAAATGAAGCAACGAAAACTAGGCGCCAATCAGCGAGTGCTCACGATTGTCAATGCGGTATTGCATGACCGTAAGCTATTGCTTTTTATTGCAGGAGGTATTTTAATTACGCTAGGCTACTCGCAATTTGATTCCACATTGCCGCAATTCATAAATATGAATGTGGAGGATGGAGTGAGGCTTTTTTCATATGTTATCGTCGCTAATTCGATTACTGTACTTACATTTCAGCTGCCATTGACAATGCTGAGCGAAAAAATCTCAATTTATGCTTCGTTGAAAATTGGGGTCGTTATTTTTGCGGTCGGCTTGTTTTTATTTGGAGTCTCCCTTAGTCCGTGGATGTTCATTGCGAGTATGGTTGTGTTTTCGGTAGGAGAAATTTTTTCGTTTCCTATGATGAATGCAGTTATTGAAGAAATTGCGCCCGAAGATCAGAAGGGGACATATTTAGGGGCAGCCCAGTTCAAAAATATCGGAGGCTTTATCGGGCCTATTTTAGGCGGCTGGCTTTTAACATCTTATATTGATTATATGTTTGGGGTTATTTCTTTTATTATATTATGCAGTATTTTTATATACAATCGCGCACAGAGGCTGACGTGAATTAATTTGAAAGAAGGGTAAGTATTAAAGACATAGGGAAATCTCATGAGCTGAACAGAATATGGGAAACTTCCTTTTTGTAAAACTTGATTAATTGTACGTGGATATATACAATAAAATCTTTAAACATAAAATAAGTGATAGAGAAATCCGTTGAATAGGAACACATAACAACAAAGAGGTGGCAACATGAAAGGTCGAACGCATTTAACAATCGGGTTAGGAATAGGAGCAGTGGCATCTGTCAGCCAAGCACCTGAAATGATCCCTATTGTTATAGGTGCATCAGCAGTGGCTTCCCTTGCTCCCGATTTAGATGGAAATAATCTATTAAATAAGCATGTAACGAAGACGGCTAAACAAATAAAAAAGGGCGGACAATTTGTCGGAGGGGCATTGATGGTTCTGTCCTTGGCCTCCTACTTAAACTTTCTGCCTTTTCTGAATGATGAATGGTTTACTCAACAGAATAACCTGCTGTTTTTAGGATTGGGGGCAATTATTATTGCATTGTCCATGAAAAGCCAGGAAACGCTGAAAAATATACTAATGAGCGTTTTAAGTTTAATCCTTCTGTACTATGCGTTTACGGAAGAGCTATGGTGGCTCTTTATGTTTGCTGTATACATTGGGGCAGCAGGATGGTTACCGCACAGAGGGCTGACACATACGATTTGGGCAGTGGCTTATTGGGCTTATATGTCTTATCTGTTGCAAGGGAGTACTGAAGCAGACAATTTGGCTATTATTTCAACAATGGCTTATCTTTCACATATTCTAGGAGATATGATGACGAAAAAAGGAGTGAAATTTTTATATCCGCTTGCGAATAAAGTATTCAAAATACGATTATAGCAAATTTATGGGAAGGACTTTCAACAGATTAAACTAAGTGGAAGAAGGTCTTTTCTAAATGATTTAGTTTATTTAACAAATATAGGTTCAGTAGTATTAAAAAAGAATACAGAAGCAGATGAAAATATGCTGAAAGCCGACCTTAGCCGATTATCGTCAAAAGATAACAAAACGCTTCCTCAGTCGTGGGGAAGCGTTTTGTTATGCTGACTAAAAGCTAATAACCGAACTTACTTAAAATAAACGAGTAGCCTTCCGCAAGTTCACGCAGCTGGTTGAAGCGACCTGATGCGCCAAAGTGGCCAGCACCCATATTTGTTTTTAAAACAAGTGTATTGTCATCTGTTTTTAATTCGCGCAGGCGAGCTACCCATTTCGCTGGCTCCCAATAACCGACACGCGGATCATTTAAACCTGTCGTTATATACATATGAGGGTACGGCTTTGCTTCTACATTGTCATACGGGCTATAAGATTTCATGTAGAAGTAATCGTCTTCGTTTTGCGGGTTACCCCATTCATCCCATTCTAAAGTCGTTAATGGAATTGTATCGTCCAGCATCGTCGTTACAATATCGACAAACGGTACTTCTGGAACAATAACTTTAAAACGGTCTCCTGCCAAATTTGCTACGGCACCGACCAGCAAACCACCGGCACTCCCGCCACGAGCTGCAATGAGTTCGGTTGTTGTAAAACCTTGATTGATTAAATGATTCGCAGCATCAATAAAGTCCGTAAAGCTATTGCGCTTTTTCTGCATCTTTCCGTTAAAATACCAGGTGCGTCCCAGCTCTGAACCACCACGCACTTGGGCAATCGCCATGATTACACCTTTATCAAGCACAGGAAGACGGTAAGCGCTAAAAAAAGGATCGCTACTATAACCATATGAGCCATAAGCATTTAAGATAAGTGGTGCCGGACCATTGCCGAGCGCATCCTTTTTATAATGAAGGAGTATCGGAACGTTGACACCGTCAGCTGCTGTTGCCCAAACTTGCTGCTGAACATATTGCTCGCGGTCGTACTGTCCTGTAACGGGTGCCTCTTGCAAAACTTCCTTTTCACCTGAATCAATATCGATACGAATTGTCGTTTTCGGCGTTAAAAATGATTGATACTGCACTAAAATTTCCGTAGCTTCAAAGTCTTGGTCCGGAACTAGTGACACCGAATAAATGTCTTCCTCCCATTCTAGCTGAATAAGGGCATCACCTTCGACACGCCAAACTTGTTCTAATCCATTTTGCCGTCCCGTTACATATACATGGCGTTTAAAAGGATAAATCTTTTCGATAAACCGTTTCTCGTCATACGGAACCATCGCCGTACGCTCATTGAAGTTTTCCAATGAACAGCGAAGCAATGTGAAGTTCAATGCATTTTCATTCGTTAATAGTACAAGTTCATTTTCCCAATGCTCTAGATCATATTCAATACCTTCGCGACGACCTTCGAATAACTGCGGAGCTGATAATGGCTCATCTGCATCAATGATTCGCACTTCCGATGTCGTCGTTGATTGTGAAACGATGAAAATAAAGCGGGCACTTTTAGATTTATCAATATATAAATTAAACGTTACGTCTGTTTCTTCAAATAGAAGCACATCCGCTGTATAGTCAGTACCTATTTCATGACGCCAAACTTGATATGGCCGCTGTAATTCATTCAGCTTTACATAAAAGATATAGTGTCCGCAGCTACTCCATTCAACACTACTGTAAATATAAACATTTGGAACTGTATCTTCTAACAACTTATCTGTATTCAAATCTTTCACAAATAACATATAGCTGTCTGTGCCGTCGCGATTTTCTAAATAGGCGATATAACGGTGATCTTTAGAATAACGCTGCACGGTAACACTTAAATAGTCCTCCCCATTAGCCAGTGCATTTTCATCTAAAGTAATTTCTTCATCAGAAGATGCCAGTTCTGAGCGATTTTTTGCACGTTTACGAGCGAAAATTGGATATTGTTTTTCTTTTTCTAATCGGTAGTAATAATAGTATGGCCCTCTTTGAATAGGTACCTGACTTTCTGCAGAGGGAACGCGTGCCACCATTGCTTCGTATAATTCCGATGTCAAACTTTCCAAAGGTTTCATTACCTCATCATAATAGTGGTTTTCCTGCTCTAAATAAGAAATGACTTCTGGATTGGATTTATCTTTCAACCAATAGTATTCATCATGACGAACATCCCCATGTAATTTAAACGTATGAGGTATTTGCTTTGCAATTAGCTTATTCAAATTCAATTCTCCTTTCTCTATCACACTATAATTTCGATATGTTTGTTTATAATCCTCCATTTTTTAACAGTAATTATATGTCTAATTGTGTTAAATAAATATTTATAAAACAAATGTTATGTTGCTTTGACCGCTGATAAAAGAGTGTAATCGCTTTAAACTGAATAGAAAACACTAAAAAGTAGCACAAGCCAACTAAACTGTTTAGGCTACTTTTTTAAAATTAATAATGCTAAAAGAATATTAAGTGGCAATCGCTATACAAAAAGTAAAATTTCCAATATTCTTAAAATACTATACATTTCGAGGTGAGGTTATTGAAAGCAATAAGAATAAACCAATTTGGTACATCAGAAAATTTAGTAGTCGAGCAAACCGAAATACATATGCCAGCTGAAAATGAAGTAAGAATAAATCTTTATGCGGCGGGCGTGAATCCAAGTGATGTTTATACGTCGACCGGTACATATGCGATTAAACCTGATCTGCCATATACACCCGGTCTAGATGGAGCGGGGATTGTCGAACAGGTTGGCGAACAAGTGACAAATATAAAAGCGGGTGATCGTGTATTTATCGCAAGCTTGCCTAGCGGGAAAAGTAGCGGGACGATTGCGGAAAAAGTCATCTGTGAAAGCCGTTTTGTGCATTCGCTACCTGACCATATTTCTTTTGAACAAGGGGCAGCATTGGGGATTCCTGCATTGACCGCATACCGGGCTTTAGTAAGCAAGGCAAATGTAAAACCGGGGCAAACCGTTCTCATACATGGAGCTAGTGGCGCTGTAGGCTTGCAAGCTGTTCAAATAGCAAAAGCATTAGGTGCGAAAGTGATCGGTACAGCAAGCAAGGAAGCAGGTAAACAGCTTGTAAAAGAAGCGGGCGCGGATGTTGTGCTTGATCATATTACAGAACAAACGGTATATGCAGTACTTAATGCAACGGATGGAAAAGGGCCGGATGTGATTATAGAATTTTTGGCAAACGCTAATTTGCAGACGGATTTGCAAATGATCGCAAAGCAAGGCGTGATTGTAGTAGTAGGGAATCGGGGAGAGATTGATATTAACCCTCGTCTCATTATGCAAAAAGAATGTGATGTTCGCGGGATGGTATTGTTCAATGTAACTGTAGAAGAGCATGAGCAATTGATAAGCGATGTGGCACAGCTATTGGAAAATAAGCTGCTTAAACCGGTGATTGGCCATAGCTATCCTTTAGAACAAGCGGGTAAAGCATTTGATGCTGTTATAAACGGAGAGCATAACGGGAAAGTCGTTGTAAAAATACAGTAATAAACTTTAGGAGCAAGTGCAGAATTTCATTGTAAAGGAGCGGCCTGAACGGCATGTGGGCGGAAAATAAGCGGAGTTTTTCCGCTTATTTATGGATTGGAGCCCGTTTCAGGGGAAATAAGGGGAATTTTTCCGTCTATTTATAGAAAACGCCCCCTTTTCCGCATTTTTCTGGTCAATAGGCGGAATTTCTCCGTCTATTTGAGCCATTATTTCTTTTATTTTCGAAATAAGGGGAATTTCTCCGCTTATTTATCGTATCGATCAGTTAAGTGCAGAATTTCATTGGAAAAGAGCGGCCTGTATTCCAACCGGTTTCGGCAGTTCGGTCCGGAGATTCTCGCTTTCATGGAGAAAGCGGAACACATTTATGGCGAACAGTCGTATAGGCTATTTACATTTGCACAATTATCGATACATATTCAACTTCAGGACTAGGCTAGTATCTGGTCCTTTTTATTTTGCAATACAGTTAGATTTTAATGTGAAATTTCCCGCTTAATAAAAATGGCATAAGCTGGAATGCGCTATTTGTTATACAGTAAAGATTGAATGGCAGCGGAAATGGAGCTAGAGCGTCAACTCTCCAGCTCCATTAAATTCTCTTTCAAATATCGAATGAACCGATGCTCGCCCTCATCGGTTTTTCTTGTGCAAATAAACAAACTTTGGTTGATATTTGCCTGTTCCACAAAAACTCGGGCAAGACGACCTTGTACTAATAAATCCTTCACGCTGCATGAGGGGACAAGTGCCATTCCGTATCCTGCTTCAACTACTTTTATCGATTCAAGCAAGCCCTGCATTTGCATCCCGAATTTAGGCAGCGGGCAATTATGGGAATAAAAAATCGCCTCCAGTAAATCAAGTGTTGAACTGCCTCGTTCCCTGTAAATAAAGTCGTGCTCGCTTAACTTATAAATCGATACGTCCTTATTCGCTAAAGGATGAGCCGGATGTACAACAAACCAAAATGGGACATCGAGTATTTTTTCGAACTGCAAATCTTCATGACCGGTGTTGCTTTGCACGACAAAGCCAAAATCGGCTTCATAAGCAAGGACGCGGCGCTCAACAGACTGCACATTTCCTAACGACATATATATATCGACGTTTGGATTTTCCAGTTTATAACCCCCAATTACTGGCGGCAAAATATAATTCGTCGGAATATATGATGCAGCAATTTGCACTGTCTTTTTCCTTTCTAAAAATACTTTGAATTTTTCATCAATCTGTTCTTCCAAATGAAATAACCGCTGTCCTTGCTCATAAAGAAATTCCCCTTCAGATGTAAGCTGGATACCTCTGCCTTTGCCTGTAATCAATTTGACCCCCGTCTCGCGCTCGAGCTTTCGGATCTGTGCTGTGACGGCCGGCTGACTAATATGCAGCAAGTTCGCTGCTTCGGTTATACTCCCCAGTTTTGCGACATTCGTAAAAATGCGCAGCGTATGCAAATTCATTTTTTCACCCCAATCATAATTATAACTTATGAATAAACAAAAATTATGTATTTGATATACGAATAATATAGCAGTATTTTAAATGGAAGGGGGGGATTTGCTTGGAAAACCTGCTATTGGAATGGCTTTCGATCGATGGATTTTTATTGTTTAGTATCGGCATATTTGCAGCCATTATCGGGGTTATGTTTGGGGCAGCAGGATTCGTATTGCTGCCTGCTTTACTAATGGTTGGCATACCTATTCATGCGACGGTAGCAGTAAACAAATTTGCGACGGGCGTATCTTCTCTTACGACGGTCCTTGTTCTTGTATTAAAAAAGAAAGTGCAGCTAAAACAAATGCTTCTGCTCATGCTGGTTGCTGGACTTGGGGGGATTAGCGGTGCATTTTTAGCGACTAGAATGTCCGAAATGATGATGAATATTGTAGCTTGTATTGTGCTTATTGCAATGTTTATCTTTGTTTTAAAAAGGAATGCGGCTGTGGCAGTGAATGATCAGGAAAAGGGTGATTCCCATGACGGCGAACAACGAAGGAAAATGATAGCCCCATTTTTTATCGGAATCTACGATGGGGGATTTGGCCCGGGATCGGCGCTTTTAAACATAACGTACTTTTTAAAGAATCGGTTTAGCTACATAAAGGCTGCTGAAATGACCCGTTTTATGATGTTTGCAAGTTGTATGAGCGCCTTTTTATTTTATTTTTTCTATGGCATTGTCGATTGGGGCATTGCGGTTCCAGTAACGGTCGGCTCAATTGCAGGCTCACATATCGGATTGAAAATCATTCCTTATTTAAAAGGGAAATGGATTCAAATGCTGCTCCCGGTTATCTTTTTCCTGTTAATTGTTCAAGTTGTTTTTGATTTGCTGTTCTAGTAATTTAAATGGAAATTAATGGAGTGGTAATTGTCGGTACAGGAGGGAGGGGATTAGGGAAACAACTCGTAGGAGTGTTTTATTGAGTAGTTCTTTATTATTTGGAAATTTACTATAGTAGTTTAAATTTTTTTCTACAACAAATATAGCCCCGGTCTAGTGTTACAGTTAGAGCGGTGTGAAAAAATTTTTATAAAGAAGACCACATATTCTATATAAACTGCGCCCTATCGCTGAATAATCGTAAAACCTTCTTATCTGGAGTAAACAACTTTACTACTAGCATATTGATGGATCGATTAAGATTATAGCAAGGAAATTTGGATATTTGTGTTATTATATTGTTTGTTTTGATTTTTTTAATATTATAGTCAGCAATATTTAATATGATTGTCTAAAAGCATGTGTACAATAGAGGAGCAGATAAATGGGATTTAAAGAAGAGTTTAAACGGGAAATGCGCAATGTCCAAAATGATGTTGCGAAAGAAGTGGAAAAATACTGGGCCATTGATTTTAAAGGACATAAAATCGAAATCATCAATGAAATGCTGGAGGAAGTTGTAAAAGTTGATGGGCAAATTATCGCGCAGCATGTCCGTAAATCGATTTGGTCGCATATCATTCCTTTTTCAACGTTAAAAGGAATATTCCAATCGAGCGATGGAAAAACGCATAAAGTGGTCGTTAAAATCGGGGGCTTTATGAAATTGAATGTGACGGTGAAAGTAGATGGGAAACAGCTGCTGCAGGATTCGATGACAATTCAGTTTTTGCCATGGTCGAATAAAGACTGTATTGTCCCTTCTATCGAACAGCAATTTCATCAGCATCACCATCTCGTTTCGAAAGATTTGCCGGACGATGATTTTTTATATGATGAGCACCATCTAAAATTGGCGCCTGGTTTTTCGGATCAGCTGCATTCAGAACAAGTGTCGCCGTTCTATACGAAAAAGCTCGTTAAATTATTTTTGGAGCAAGCGGCAAATCCAAATGACCGGACTCGAAAAGTAACATACGAAAAAATAAAAGATGAAAAGGTCATTAGTTATTTTCATGAGTTTCTGGAGATGTTCTCTGAAGCCGATAAAGACGAAAGCCGTGTGAAGGAAGAGGCGATTTGGCTGCTTGAACATGCGGCTCACCGGGAAGTCGTGAAATTTGCTCTTCTTGTTTTAGGTACGGGAAAATGCGAGGAACAAAAAGAGCGATTAAAAATCATCGCCCTCCATGAAGAATTCACGGGAGTCGCCCTATTTGCGCTGACGAACGGTACGGCAAACAGCAATGAAGCGGTATGGCATATTGCTAAAAATGTAGAGGGCTGGGGAAAATTAGAAGCACTAAACTTTTTGGATGCTTCGCGTGAAGAGATCCGTCAATGGGTATTGCTTGAAGGGCTGAAAGATACAGTACCCGGGAATGCCTCTGCCTTAATTTGTGCAGATAAAGGGAAGCTGGACATTGAACTTCATGAGCCTGCGATTTCCGGAAAAATATTCGAGGGCGCAGGAACAATAATTTTAGCATTATTATATGAAGGCTCCTATCAAACAATGGATGATTACGAATATGCTGGTCAAGCATTAATGCGCTATACATACCATGCAAAAACACATTGCCAGTCGCTTCGGCAGTTTTATATATTGACGCAAATCCATGAATATTTACAGGTCGATGAAGAGACATGGGAAGAACGCTTTTCCGCAAACTGGAAACCTCATGAAAAACGTGCGGTTGAAGACAATATTGGGGAAATTGCCGAAAATCCGGTATGGCTGAAGCAAGCGATGGAAACGCTGCAAAACAGTGAAGAGAATGATGACTATGCATTGCCGGCAGCACAGTTTTATGGAGCGGATATAACAAATATATTATTCGAAAAAATAAATAACGACCCGTTAAATTATAAATATTATATGTCATTATTTGCACTTAACGATGCCCAAATTATCGGAGAGCTTATTGAAATAACGAATTCCTTCGGTGATTTCAATGACCTGACAGATGAGCAAAAAATGGTTGTGCTAATACTTGTTGAAGAACTGGATAATTATGATGGGGCAGGATTGGAGTTTTTGGAAAAATGCCTGCAAACATCAGATGCTCAATTGCAATATATTACGATGCAAACATTGTTTGAATATAATAAAATGCATTGGCAAGGAACAGAAATTGAATTACTTGCTCAGCGCTATGCAAAAGAATCAAAGGATAAAGATGTAAAGGAACTCGCAAAACAGTTATTAGCCTAAATTTCTATGTTGCAATTGGTAAATTCAGGTGTTAGTATAATGACAATTCATATTTAGGCTTTGACAAGGAAGAGTAAGTAAGAAGCGTTTACAAGAGAGCTTTTGTTGGTGGAAATAAAGCAAATCAATCTTACTGAATATGACCTTAGAGCTTCGTACCGAAAAGCAAGTAGGCTACGACGAGGTTGGCACTCGTTACAACAGCAGCAGTATGAACACGTACTGATTAAGGCAAATGGTGTGAGCTATTTGTAAATTTAGGTGGTAACACGGATTTTTTTCGTCCTAATCGTTTTTTCGATTAGGGCTTTTTTTTATTTTGAGGGGAGTGGAAAACATGGCAGTTTTGATTGGCGGTGCTTGGCCATATGCAAATGGATCATTGCACTTAGGACATATTGCAGCTTTATTACCGGGAGATATTTTAGCAAGATATTATCGTATGAAAGGGGAGGAAGTCTTATACGTTTCGGGAAGTGATTGTAATGGAACCCCGATCTCCATACGCGCAAATCAGGAAAATACAACTGTAAAAGAGATTGCCGACCGGTACCACAATGAATTTGCCGATTGTTTTAAAAAACTGGACTTTACGTATGATTTATATACGCGCACAGATTCTGTTCATCATCATCAATCAGTGCAAAAAATCTTCTTGAAATTGCTTGAAAACGGTCATTTATATACAAAAAAAATAGAGCAGGCATATTGCGTCCATGATAAACAATTTTTGCCTGACCGATTTGTTGAAGGGATATGTCCAAATTGTGGGGCAAAAGCACGAGGTGACCAATGCGACAAATGTTCCGCAATATTGGATCCGCTTGATTTACATGATAAAAGATGCAAAATATGCGGAAATCCACCGGAAATCCGCAAAACAGAACATTTTTATTTTGCGTTCAGTAAGTTTCAGAAACAGCTCGAACAATTTGTGGAAAACGCAGATTTGAATAACAATTGGCGGGATAATGCCATTCAGCTGACAAAGCGCTATTTAGCAGAAGGAGTACCGGATCGGGCGGTTACAAGAGATTTGCCGAATGGAATCGATGTTCCTGTCAAAGGGTTTGAAGGGAAGAAAATTTATGTTTGGATCGAAGCGGTGGCAGGCTATTTAACAGCAAGTTTAGCATGGGGCGAGCAGCATGAATTAGATGTCGCGAAATGGTGGAGCGGGGATACGAAATCTTATTATATTCACGGAAAAGACAATATCCCTTTCCATACAGTTATTTGGCCAGCGATTTTACTTGGCATCAATAATGGGGGTTTGCCAAAACATGTTATTTCGAATGAATACTTAACTTTAGAAAAACAGAAATTGTCCACAAGCCAAAATTGGGCAGTTTGGGTGCCGCAATTTTTGGAAAGATATCATCCGGATTCACTGCGTTATTTTTTAACGATTAATGCGCCGGAAACGAGAGATGCGGATTTTTCATGGCGCGAATTTGTATATAGTCACAATAGTGAACTATTAGGGGCATTTGCGAATTTTGTAAATCGCACATTGAAGTTTATTGAAAAATCGTTTGATAGCACTGTTCCGGAAGCTGTTGTTGATGAACAGATCAAAATGCGTGTGGACAATATATATATAGAAGCAGGGGAATCAATTGAAAAAGGTCAATGTAAAAATGCACTGGATATGATTTTTGAATTTATACGTTCTGCAAACCGTTATTTTGATGAACAGCAGCCTTGGATTACCATTCATGAAAAAAGAGAGAAATGCGCAGAAACATTAGTGACTTGTACTTTTATTATCCAAAATCTAAGCCAGCTATTACAGCCATTTATACCATTTGGATGTGAAGAAATCCAAAAAATGCTGCGCATAAAAGAAAACCGGTGGACGACAATCTATAAATTGCCAACACGGTTAGCGGCAATCACCCCGCTTTACGATCGGATTGATGTAAAGCAGATCGATGTGGAGCTCGAAAAATTACAGACAAATCAAAAGGTTAAAAGCAATGGATGAAAAAATGGCGCGGAATAGTGAAAAGGTGCTGCTCTTTTATAATTAATAGCTTCTCTAAACGGGATTCCTAAATAAACTATTTGTCTGACACAACATTGCCTTTATACGTTGTGCCAAGACCTGCAATAAATTGATGAAGCTTTCTTTTGCCATACCCGCTAGGTCTTGATACTAAAAAATTTTCCCTTGCTTAGTTAGCGAATTTGGAATGTTCAAAGCGATTGCTTGTTCAGTTTACAATGAGATAATTATTAAAAGATTGAATATTTATTATATGTTCCATCCCCATGATCTTCCTCATCTATTAAAACTTAAGGTATATAAATGGCATGAAATTATGCTATTTATATGCCTTTATTTGTTGGGACAGTTTATTTATTGTGCTGGAATTATTACAGATTACAATTGCACGGGATACAGCCATACTATGTTACAGCGGCGCAAAAATTATTACAGACAAATCTCTTAAAATCGCAACAGAGCAAAATCAGTGTCATTGTTGTTAACTTTT
This sequence comes from Solibacillus silvestris, assembly GCF_051967575.1. Classification (NCBI taxonomy): domain Bacteria; kingdom Bacillati; phylum Bacillota; class Bacilli; order Caryophanales; family Caryophanaceae; genus Solibacillus; species Solibacillus silvestris. The sequence goes on along the minus strand of NZ_JBQCJW010000001.1, from coordinate 105,164 downwards.
CGGAAAAATAGGGTATGTAAATAGAGTATTTCGTTCAATAGGCTGCGAAGTATAATAATTCATTTAGAAAAGGAATGAGCAGTATGTTACATATCGAAAACTTACGAAAGGTATACAGGGGCGGGAAAGTGGCAGTCGATAATTTAACGCTCGATATTCAAAAAGGAGAGTTTATTGCATTTATAGGAACGAGCGGCAGTGGTAAAACGACAGCCCTTCGTATGCTTAATCGCATGGTCGAGCCTACAAGCGGAACGATTTCAATCAACGGGAAAGAGATTACTAAGCTGAATCCTGTCACACTTAGGAGAAGTATAGGCTATGTCATTCAGCAAATTGGTTTAATGCCGCATATGACGATACGGGAAAATATCACAATTGTGCCACGGCTGCTTCAGTGGTCAAAAGAAAAGCGCGACGAAACCGCAAAGTATCTTTTATCATTAGTCAATTTACCGGAAACGTATTTGGATTATTATCCATCTCAGCTTTCCGGCGGGCAGCAGCAGCGTATCGGTGTTATACGCGCACTTGCAGCAGAACAGGATATTATTTTGATGGATGAGCCGTTCGGTGCACTTGATCCCATTACACGTGATACATTACAGGACTTAATTAAAGAGCTTCAAAAGACGCTGGATAAAACCATTATTTTTGTCACGCATGATATGGATGAGGCAATTAAGCTTGCAGATCGCATAGCTGTCATGCATGAGGGAAAACTTGTGCAGTTTGATACACCCGACAATATTTTAGCGAATCCGGCCAATGACTTTGTAAAAGAATTCATCGGTTCACATCGATTAATTCAGCAAAAACCGAATGTGAAAACGGTAGATGAAGTGATGATTAAACCGATTTCCATCACGATTGAGCGCAGTTTGGATGAGGCGATTCGACTAATGGTAAAATCACGCGTTGATACACTGTTTGTAACAGATGGCCAAAATCGATTACTCGGTTTTTTAACAGTCGAAAGTTTAACAGGGAATGCACGCACGAAAAAAAGTGTTTCCGAAGTTTATAATCGGGACGTAATTTTTATGAAGACGGGTTCCAAACTGCAGGAAACAGTACGCCGTATTCTAAATCTGAACCTGAGTAATATTCCGGTCGTCGATGAACAGCACCGTCTCATTGGTCTCATTACACGCGCAAACATAGTTGATATTGTTTACGATACTATTTGGGGCGAAGAGGAACAGGAGCTGGTGGATGCATGATGAGTTTTTTTACGGAAAATAGTGCCGACATTTTACTTAAAACATGGGAGCACTTCTACATATCATTTAGCGCTTTATTATTAGGAATCGTCATTGCTGTTCCTTTAGGGATATTGTTATCGAAAACGAAAACAATTGCAAAAATCGTCCTGACGGCTACGAGTGTTCTGCAGACCGTCCCTTCACTTGCTCTGCTGGCGATTATGATTCCTTTTTTAGGTGTCGGAAAAGTACCCGCAATTGTTGCATTATGCATCTATTCTTTATTACCTATATTGAACAATACGTTTATCGGGATGCGTTCGGTTAACCAAAATATTAAAGCGGCAGGTACAGCGATGGGCATGACCCCGATGCAATCGATGCGAATGGTTGAATTACCGCTTGCCATGCCAATCATCATGTCGGGAATCCGCTTGTCTGCAGTGTATGTTATTTCCTGGGCAACATTGGCATCTTATATTGGTGCTGGCGGATTAGGCGATTTTATTTTCAATGGTCTTAATTTGTATAAAACAGAGCTTATTGTAGGAGGGGTAGTGTTAGTAACTGTTTTAGCCCTGCTGGTGGACTTCCTGCTAAGTCGTTTTGAACACTTCATGATTCCAAAAGGGCTTCGTATGCAAGGAGGTCGAACATCATGAGAAAGTTGTTGGTGATTCTACTTGTCGCAACTTTTTTAAGCGCCTGTAACAATGAAACTAACGATAAAATCCGCATTGGTTCGGTCGTAACAACCGAGAGTCAGATTATCGCATATATTGTGAAAGGGATGCTTGAACATTACACTGATGAAGAAGTGGTTCTAATAAATAATTTAGGCTCTTCCGTTGTGCTGCACCAGGCGATGCTGAATGGCGATGTAAATATTTCAGCGGTGCGCTATACAGGAACGGATTTAACCGGAACGCTTAAACAAGAGCCGATAAGCGATCCGCAAAAAGCTTTGAAGAATGTCCAGCGAATATTTCAGGATGAGTTTAAAATGACGTTCTTTGATTCATATGGCTTTAATAATACGTATGCTTTTATGGTTACACAGGAAACAGCGAATAAATACGGTCTTGAGACAATCAGTGATTTGAAGGAAATAGCCTCAGAATTGAAGGTTGGGGTTGATACGTCCTGGATGAACCGTGAAGGCGATGGTTATAAGGCTTTCGGAGAAACATATGGCTTCGAATTTGGGCGTGTTTTCCCGATGCAGATCGGTCTTGTTTATAATGCTGTTTCACAGAATGAAGTGGATGTCGTACTTGGCTATACAACTGACGGTCGTATTTCTTCATATGATTTAGTTATTTTGGAGGACGATCTTCAATTTTTCCCGCCGTATGATGCTTCGCCATTTGCAGACACAGAATTATTGGAGGAAAAGCCCGAGGTTAAAAAAGCTCTAAAACTACTCGTTGGCAAAATTTCAACGGAAGAGATGCAGCGTCTGAACTTTTTGGCTGACAATAATCTAATTGAGCCAGCTATTGTAGCAGATGAGTTTTTAAAGGAGAACAATTATTTTTCTGGAGGTAACACACCATGACGGATATGACACAGCTCTCGATTGTTGAACAATTTTTCTTCTATATGAGGGAAAATGGTTATTATGTATTTTCACAGTTTACCGGGCATTTTTTACTTTCCATTTATGGTGTATTGCTTGCTTGTGCTGCAGGGATTCCGGTAGGGGTTTGGATTTCAAAATTCCCGAAATTTTCCGGACCGGTCATTACGCTCGCCAATATTATTCAAACGATTCCGGCGCTCGCATTAATGGCTATGATTATGCTCGTACTAGGTCTAGGGAAATCAACAGTTATTGTGACGGTATTTTTTTATTCTCTTTTGCCTATTGTTAAAAACACGTATGTCGGCATTAAGAATATTGATCGAAGCTTGACTGACGCTGGACGCGGCATGGGGATGACAAAGCTTCAAATCCTGTATATTGTCGAGCTGCCTCTAAGCCTGTCTGTTATTATAACAGGCATACGCATTGCGCTTGTCGTTGCGATCGGCATTGTCGCAATCGGTGCGTTTATCGGTGCAGGCGGACTTGGCGATATTATTATTCGCGGAACAAACGCAACAAGCGGAACGGCTATTATTTTAGCAGGAGCGCTTCCAACCGCTTTAATGGCCATTTTGGCAGACGTTTTACTGTTATGGCTGGGAAATCGACTTAATCGAACGAAAAGGAAAAAAATAAAAATCGCGGCTTGAAATTATATTTTAATAGCAATTAAAACGAGCTGGGCAAATCGAAAAAACCAATTTTCTTCTTTAAGGAAAATTGGTTTTTTCTGTTCTTACTATAGTTAATTTTGAAATAATGTCAAATTGTTGAAAATATGAGACTTTTTAATTCCAAGTTATGTATAATTAAAGTGTAAACATATGTTTTACGAAAAAAGAGATAGGGGGATGAAGAGTGGTAACTTTTAAAAAGGCGGGTGCAATGTTAACTGCAACAGCACTATCTGTTGGGTTATTAGCACCAATGGCAAGCGCTTCAACATTAGGAAATGAGCGTATGGAGACATTGCCGATTCAAGTCGCGCAAACGAATACAACGGTTACAAAAGAGGATTTAATGAAGCGTTTTAGAGAATTCTTTCCGAATGAGTTCTCGAATGTAACCGAAAAAGATTTCCAAACAGGGGCAGGTTATTCACGTCCAACAGATACGATAGTGCGCTATGAACTTAATTTCTCGAAGCATATTGATAACCAATTTGTATATGGAAGCTTTATTTTTGCTGGAGAAAATTTAGAGTTAGAAAGTTTCCATTATCAACCAGTAAAATCAAAGCATGTATTGTTCCCGGCAAAATATACAAAAGAAGAAGCGCAAAAAGTAGCGGATAAATTTATGGATAGGTTCAATAAAGGTGAAGGGTATGAGCTTGTACCAAATGCATACGATTATTATTCTACCTCTCTATTTTAACGCAACCAGTTGAATACTCGTTTATGTATGAAAAGAAAAATTCAGATATTTCAATTTCAGATCAAACAATCAATATCAGTGTGTTAGGTGATGGCACAGTATCATCATTTTACAGAACAACACCTCCAACTAAGAATTCTACGTATGATGACCCATCAAAAAAACAAGACGAATCTTCCATTGCCAACCGTTTGCGAGATGCATTAAAAGCACAGTTGTCGTACAGAATTGTACCAGATTATTCAACAGGGAATCACAAAGTAAAGCTTGTTTACGAACCGAATAGCCAAGTTATTTCGGGTATTCATGCTCAAACAGGGGAATGGTTAACAGTGGACGGGCTATCCTCAACATTATCAGCAAAAGGGATTACACCAATTATTTCGTCACCTCTAGCAGCAAAACAGCCGAACATGACATCAAAACAGGCACGTGCATTGGCTGAGAAATTACTTGCAACAGATATGAAAGGTGTTCAGTTAGAAATTGGGGCCGTTGATGAAACAACAACGGAGACTGGCAAAGAAGTATTCAACATTCAATATATGTATAACTACCGTAATGGAGGAACAGGTGCAGTACTAACAATTGATAAAGCAACAGGAGAATTTATCCATTATAGTGATGTTAAAAGTAGCCTCGAAGTAGAGGAGGACGACAGCAATACAGAAGTGAAATTAACTCAAAAACAGGCGTTAGATAAGGCAATTGCTCTTGTGAAAGAATGGGTACCTTCAAATGCTCATAAGTATGCAATGCCTGTAAATGATGGCTTCCACGAAAGTTATAATGACAGTTATTACTTTACGTTCCCGCGTATCGTTAACGGGTTAACAGTTGCCGGAGACGATATCTCAGTTAGTGTCGATGCCAAAACAGGTGCTTTAGTAAGCTTGAATGTTACCTCATATGATGATGTGGAGTGGCCAGCAGCAACCGATATTTTAACAGAACAGGAAGCAACTAAGTTATTGAAAGATGAGTTGAAACTAAAGCTGCAATATGTGAACCATCCTAAAGTAGGAAATGAACAGCATTATAGCTTAGCATATCAGCCAGTTTTCAAAGAAGGCTCGTCTGCTGTCATTGATGCAAAAACAGGGGAATGGTTAGATGCTTTTGGTAAGGCGACTTCAGACAAGCCGAAAATCAAGCATCCAACAGCTGAGGAGGAATTAAACTATTTAATTCATGCAGGTATTTTAGAAGTAAATGAAACGTTTAACCCAGATGCTGCTGTTACAAAAGAGGAAGCGCTAAAAGTTTTACTGAAATCGGTCACATATATGTATTATAGCTCTAGATATAATGAATTTGAATTGACGGACCAATCGTTTACGGATATAACACCGGATCATGCTTTATATTCATTTGTCTCACATGCATTAAAAATGGGTATGCTTGATGCGTCTGCAAAAACATTTAATCCTATGACATCCCTTTCAAATGAGGAACTGGCAAAATGGGTTATTGGAACGCTAAAGCTTAATAAACCAGCGCAACTCAGCGATATATATGAGTTGAATTACAGTGATGCTGCACAAGTAGATAAAGAGCTTCGCGGCCATGTTGCATTAGCATATGCAATGGGATTACTAGAAGCTGAAAATAATCAGCTGAAGCCAAAAAGTGAAGTAACATATGCACAATTAGCACAAGTGACAATTCGTTTAGCACATAAAATGAACGAATATCAAATTGACAATTATTAATAAGTTTTAGGGGGAAATAGTGCCCAATAAATAAAATATTCCCTTTACCACTCAAATGGCAAAGGGATATCTTTTATAATAAACTATAAGACATTACCCGTTCCGGTTATTCATTTCGTGTAGTGAAATAAAAGGAAAGGCGATGATGTTGAAATGTTATTATTAATGGCGATTGTATTCTCGATTCCATTTTACGCTTATTGTATTTGGGGATTATATAAACCTGATGATGCAATCATGTTTATGGATAGATGGCGCTATGAGAAGCCGCCGCAACACTCGGAACTGCAAATGATGCTCTTTAAGTTCAGCAATATTTTAGGCATCGGTTTTATTACGGTTTTCTTACTGATAATGGTATTAATTAACGGCGGGTATTCGCGGATTTTCTAAATCGAACTTTATCGAAGTTGGTTAAATCGATAATAAAAAGAGTACTGTAGTTTTGATGCAGTACTCTTTTTGCAGTAGGTATAAATCCGAAATTCATTTATGCTTCCTTCTAAACACAAAAGCTGATAATGTACCAAGAACGATAATCGTGCCCATTATGAATAATAAACTCATCGTGCTTGAAACGACAGAGCCGCCGATCTCATATACAACCCCATAATCCAATTTATACGTATCCGCAAATTCGTCATTGCCGGCAAATACCGTTTCAATGGAATTTGCCATAAAGACATCACGCAGCAAGACCGTTATATGGCTTACTGGAAACAAGTGAATGACCGATTGCGCAGGGGTTGGCAATACAGCCATTGGCACATAGATCCCGCATAAAAATCCTAAAAGTGTACCGATGATCGTATTGACCGTTGAAAAGGCGGTTTCTGTTTGGATGAACAATACAATGAATAAATTAATCATGCTGCTTAGGAGCACCGCCAAAATCAATACACTTACTGATTTAAACATAGCGACGGGAGAAAGCATTTCGCCGCCAATGGAAATGATGAAAATTTCACAGGAAATAAAACCGATGAAAGTTATTGCAAAACCAATCATAAATGAACTTATGACATAACTTAATTGAATTTTGAAGCGAGATGCAGCGGTTACTAAAAAATCAGCTGTTGTTTTCGTTTCCAAGTCTTTAATATAAATACCAAATACACCAAGCGTTGTAGTCATCGCAATAATCGATAACAGACCGGCGACCATCCATTCACTGACCATCACTTCTATTTCAGGCGTAACGGGAACATGCTGGGCAATTGAATCCACTTGCAGCTTCTGCAGAAAAATGGCGTACAATCCGACTAGTATAAGAACGGAAAGAAGCGAGAAAAAAACGAGCATTTTATTGCGCAAAAATACTTTATTATTACGGGCGACTAAACTTAGCAGCATTCATTCCATCTACCTTTCTTCGTTAATTTGAATAAATACATGATCAAGCGAGCCTTTCACCACTTCAAAGGATGTGAGGAAAGGTTTCATTTGTTCGATTATCGGTATTGCGTGTAATGTAGAAGGAATGTTCACTTTATGCACATCACCAAATTGTGTGATTTCATAACCGATTTGCCCGGCAACATATTCGACATCAATATCCTTTTTGAAAGATAGCACGATTTGGTCTGATGCGAATTTTTCCTTTAATTCATTTGGTGTGCCTTGAGCGACAATTTCCCCTTTTTTGATAATGACAATTTGATCTGCGTTCGTCGCTTCTTCCATGTAGTGGGTCGTTAAAAAAATCGTCATGCCAATTTCTTTCCTTAGTCGTTCAATCGTCTCCCATACGAATTTCCGTGTATGGGGGTCCAGGCCTGTCGTCGGTTCATCCAAAAATAAAATCGTTGGCTTATGGATTATTGCGCGGGCAATATCTGCACGTCTCCGTTGCCCGCCCGATAATTGCCCATATTTTTTGTGCTCAATATCGTTTAAATTCAAATATTCGAGCACAAATTCATAGTTTTCCTGTAATTGCACTTTTTTTAATTGATAAAACCGCCCGCGATGCAATATATTTTCCTTTACTGTAAGCTCTTTATCGAGCAAACTTTGCTGGAATACGATGCCGATTAAATGGCGAATCGCTGCATTGCCACTCATTGTACCGAGCTCGTGTCCTTGAATCATAACGGCGCCGCTCGTTTTTTCCAGCAATGTGCACAAAATTTCAATTGTCGTTGATTTCCCGGCACCATTGCTTCCTAAAAACGCAAACAATGAGCCTTCTTTTACCCGGAAATTAATCCCTTTCACAGCTTCGAATGTCCCGTATTGCTTTTTTAGATGATTAACTTCAATCGCATAAGTCATCGCTTGTCACCCCGATTTTGTTTTAAAATCAAATTCATTCGTTCCACATCTTTCTTCATCGAAATATAAATAAACAACGAAACAACCATATAAATCCCCGTGCATTCGATAAATAATAACAATGCCGTTGTCGGCTCATATAATGAAAACCAATCTCCGAAATGTCCGATTGTATAAACGGAAAAAAGCACAATGCCATAATGAAGAGACAAGACGGTAATATACGGCCAATGCTTAATGGAAAATAAACAATTTGCACAACCAATCATCACGCCCAGTAAGAGAGCGAACAGAAATTGATGCAATAATTCCGCACTTGACCAACTGATCGTCTCGTCATTGTACGTTATAATCGCAATCGTTAAATAGGACATGAACACGCTCACAAAGCAGCTGATCAAAAAGTTCCTCATTTGCCGGCACCTCCCAATCCGAGTGCATCTTTTAATAATTTGAAGTAATTTCGGCTAACAGGCACTGTCGTTTCATTCGCCAATACAATTTGGGGATTGCCGAGCACTTTTGATTTGATGGCAACGATTTTTTCGATATTAACAAGCATTGATTTATTCACGCGTATAAAGCTTGAATGAAGGCGCTCTTCCAATTCGTACAATTTGTTTTTCGCTTCAAATTCTTCCTCATTTGTTTGTAAAAAAACTTTTCCTTCTTCAGAAAAAATCGAATAAATATGTTGCGGTTTTAGTAAATGAATGTCTCCGTTTAAATAGCCTGCGATACTGTCCTGTAATGAGCCATTTAGTTTTTTCATTAACTGTTCAACTGCCTCGTCATATTTAGGGGCATGAATGTGAACTTCAATTTCATGTCGCTCGTTTTCAATATGTAGATGAACTTTCATCAGTTACTCCTCTCTTGGAAATATTGTAGCATTGAAATTTGAATGCTCTTCAAAATCGCCTGTAACAGGTAGAAAAAATACAATAACAGGTAAAATTCTTCGTGTGAAACGGGAAGCTATAGGGGTTATTTTCATTGTACTTTGGAAATGGCCATTTTCGCACTGCTATGAAAAATAAATTGTGATGGTTATAGGTGATTTGCATATATGTGCTGGATTTCATGCGCGGATCACATGATAATCGGGAAGCGGAGAGTTCATAGAAAGTATGATTTATTATTGTCATATAATCGTTTTGCGCAGGGAATCTTCTTTATTTGGTTTTGCTGACTAAGGGCATGATTATTCTAAGCGGTATTTATTCGCCCTGATCTATGTTTTTCAATGCAAATAAAAAGTCCCTGAAAGATGAATTTTTTTAGTGTCATCTTACAGGGAGCAACTTTAAATGATTTCACTCTCAAGTTTTGGTTGGTTGTTTTAAAGAGGTTTGTATTTGTTGTCACCGGGTTTCGATTTTATGATGTTCCATGCAGCAATTGCTTCCTTTTTCGTTTTTCCTTTATTAGCAGGATCAGCGAAAAAATCACGGGTAAATTGATTGTATTCAAATTGAGGAGCAATTTCTTTAATGTACAATGGATCCTTAAGGCGTTGCTGTTCTTCATGCCATGCATTGATGACATCCTTGTACGTTTTTCCTATGTTTTCTTTAAAATAGTTTTGAATATAGGTGGAAAAATGAAAGTTTGGGATATGGCTTTTGAAAAAATAACGCACGTTCTGACTGCATTTATGTCCATCCGCTATAATAGTATCCAATGTTAAATCATTGTCCGCTGCGGTCTTTTTTGGAGAACGTTTGCGCGCAGGCTTAACAATTTCTCCTGTTTGTAAATAGATTTTTATTCGGTCTGTAATATCCTCTTTTGATCCAGATGTACTTAGGCCATGTTCTTGGCAAAATTGCGTCAGTTCTTCCTTTAACCAGTAGTAATTCAGAAAGTCATTCAGCTGGATGCTTTTCGTTAATGATGGTCGCATACAGTTCTCCTTTTTGATAATTTACGCTTCTGCATATTAAAAGCAGATAGGGTTGTATGAAATGCCTTTTTCCAAAATATTAGCGCTTTCCGCATTCCATATATTTATTGTCACGGTCATTTTCTCCGTAAATTCTCAGCACTATTTTTGATTTTGCATATGCTGCACTGAGCAAAATGAACTTGTGGCAAGATGCCAGCTTCGGCTATAAGTGCTCATTCGGCTAGCTCGTTCAGCACTTTCATGCGATAATCTTTACTGTTTAACAGCTTTGACTCGAATGAATGGCGATTGTTGCTGATGAGGAGCTGTTCCATTATATTGAGGTCGTCCATTAGAAGGACAAGCTCATATTGATCGCCGTTAAGGTTTTGTGCGTACATGGCATTGTTTAGAATGAACATTGTCGAACCGCCTTTTGCGCCAATGTAAGCAAAATGCTTCTGATTATCCTGATTTAGCTGCATTGGCCATTCAAGCAAATCTCTTATCGTTTCAGCGGCGACATTAGGCAGTTCGTCATTTGAAATGATAGCGAGCAATTTGCCGTAATCATTTGCTGAGGCACCGATTAAGCGGTCCGACCATACTTTTTGCAGCGCAGGGGACAAGTTGAATGTTGCATCGGTCGTTTTAATCATGCCAGTTTTCATATGCTGACTTAACATAGTGGATAGAGAACGATACTCATCGATAGGCATCCGTTCAAGTATTTTTATTAATTCTTTTTCATCGATGTCTTCTTGCTGAACATGCTCAGGAATAAAGAGAGCACTGACTATTGGATAGACTTCTTCATGCTTTTCAATGCCTAGCGCTTTTGCCCGCTCGTTTATAGAGTTGATGCCCAGTTTTCCGATTAGAAAATCTGTGTTGGCATTTGAACTATAAGTAATCATGCCTTTTGCCACATCATGCAGTGAAACTTCATTATTTTTTATTTTTCCGTCACTTTTCATGATATTTAACCATGCTTCATGTGCTCCGCCATCTGAGTTTTTTAAGTAAAAGCGGTTTAATTCTTCCAAAGATACGGTGTCATTTTTTTGAATGGTATTTGCATCGACTTGCATTGCATATTCGACGGCTATAAGTATTTTTACGGTACTGGCTAAAGGGCGGACAACATCCGAGTGATAAGCAATAAACGGCATCCCGTTTTCAGCAACAAACAAAGAAGAGCTTTGTGGGTTTTCTTTTAAATGTTTTAATACATAATCAGGATTGTCCCGGAAAACTGCAAATGCTGCAATTCCGACTGCAAGCACCATTAGGCCGTAAATGGACAATCGTTTTTTTGTATATGTTTTACGATCAAGTAAAATGACAGCAAGAAGACCGAATAGCAAAGCTGCGATGTAATTTACGTGGAAAAATGAAACCGCAATGATAATTCCAATGACAGTTCCGACTGTTACAATCGCTTTTTGCATTTCCGCTTTAGTCCGGTTTTTCTTATTAACGAAAGGCAAAAGCGTAAAAAAAATAATAGATGACAATCCGATCCAAGCCCAACTATTCATCGCCATACATCCTTTCCAATTACAAAGTTGTAATTTAATATCTTCTCCTTAATATAGAAACAAGCGTTGCATGAAGCACCATCAGTCCAGTAATTAAAAACCAGATAACTAATTTGTACGTTTCATAAGTGAGGTGGTGAATAAATTGATCATATAATTCAATCACAAACCAGCCTAGCGGAATTAAGGGAAATACAAGTCCATATGATTTATTTGAAATGCTTTTCCCGCGTTCATCCTTGCTTTCTTCCCCCCATTCAAATTTCAATACAATAAAAACAGCGGCAAAGAAAATAAGTACATAAAGAATTCGTAAAACAGCCATAAAAACATCCATCGTTATTTCTCCTTTCCAAATTCATATTGAAAAACTTCCTGCAGTTCCACGCCAAACAGTAAAGCAATTTCAAAAGCCAATTTTAAAGATGGGTTATAACGATTTTTTTCAAGGGAAATAATCGTTTGTCTGCTGACACCTAATTGATCTGCTAAATCTTTTTGGGATAAGCCACGTTCGGCCCTTAGCACAACAATTCGATTATGAATCATTCTTTCGTTATTTATTGGCATCCATTATCACCTCTTCTTAATAATGAATGTAACATATTTTTCACTTATGGTAAACTATTTTTTACATTTAGTAAAAATAATATTACTTTTTTGGACAATCAGTAAAGAAAAAAGGGTGCAAAGTTAACATTTTAAGCAACTAAGCTTACATTTACCGTAGCATCCCGTAAGATTTGTTTTCGAATCGGCCGTAATACGTATTATTTTGTCGCTGGATATTTTTGTATGATTATAAACAGGGAATTCTATTTATATTTCTCTATTAAGTGACGAACGGAAGAAAGATAACCGCAGATTTTCCGGTTAAGTGCGGAAAGTACCTCATTTTGGGGTTGTATAAGGGGGGATTTTTCGTCTATTCAAAATAAAACTATCCATTTTTCTGCTATTCAAGTCAATAAGCGGAATCTCTCCGTCTATTCATCTAAATGGATGTTTAATCAGTTTTCTTAAAAGCCGAAACGATAAGTAGCGTATCCTATTCATCTTATAATCAGGCATCAGTCCTTTTTTACTGTCCTGCCGGTGCGTTCAAATAATCCTCGACTTTTTCGGAGACAAGGGCCTGTAGTAAAGTGTATTACGCATGAGCTGAAAATTGAGCAATGACAGTTAAAACAGTTAATGATCTTAAGTTCAGTTTTTCATGCAGAATATGCCAGAGAGATATATGATTTATAATTTGAATAGGGAAAAAGCATTTTATGGAAACTTTTTGTAATATTATCCGTATATAAAGTATCAACAAGTTTGGCTTGAGCAATGGTCAATCAACATACAATGGCTTTTAAGAAGTAATTTTCCTGTGGAGTGACACAATGCCGATTATTTACAGGTAATTATTCGTTGCTATATGTTGGCAAATTGGGCCATTTGATGAATTATTAAAAATTAAAAATGAAAAGAGGAATAAACGATGAGCAAATATACAATCGAGGAATTCGTTAAGAAAACGGCGGAATCCGATGAGCAACGAGGCTATTTCGAACTGGAAACCGACCGTCTATTGGAAGTAAACTTAACCGACCTTGTGTGGACAAAAATGGGGGCAATGATTGCATATGAAGGCAGCATTAAATTCGAGCGTGAAAAGCTGACAGAGCATGGGATTGGCAATATGTTCAAAAAAGCTTTGACAGGGGAAGGCACGCAACTAATGAAAGCAAGCGGAAAAGGGAAGCTATATTTGGCCGATAAAGGGAAAAAAATCATTTTACTTAATTTACAAAGTGACGATATATTTGTTAACGGCAATGATTTACTGGCATTTGAGCCATCCGTCAAACATGAAGTGAAAATGATGCGTAAAGTTGCGGGCATGATGGCAGGCGGACTGTTCAATGTAAAGTGCTCAGGAACGGGCTTAATTGCGATTACAAGCCATTATGAGCCGCTGACATTGCGGGTGACACCTGGAAAGCCGGTGTTCACAGATCCAAATGCGACAATTGCATGGTCCGGCAATTTAACGCCGAATTTCCATACAGATATTAGCTTCCGCACGATGATTGGTCGTGGAAGCGGCGAATCGATTCAGATGAAGTTTGAAGGGGATGGCTTTGTTATTGTCCAGCCGTATGAGGAAACGTATTACGACCAGACGAATAACTGATAAAACGTATCCAAAAAATATGACGAAATAGACGAAGGAGGTGTTCTCATGTTCAATGATTTATCTTTACTTGGCCAGATTAATGGACTCATAAATCCGGCTTATTATCAAGCGAAATCAGCATCGTTTACTGGCGGGACGAGCGCAAACTTTGAAGATTATTTAATGAACGCTTTAAATAATAAAGAAAAAACAACGGGTACAAATTCTGGTGCATTATTTGAATTATTGTCAAGTTCCAGTGCGACGCCTTTATTAAACGGCTTAAACTCAACAGAAAATACGAATGATTTCGCCTCCATACTGATTCGAAATTTACAGCAGCCGCAAAAAGAAAATTTCTATATGTCTGATTATAATAATGTTGATCATTCACTAACACAATCCTATGCAGGAGGTTTGATGAATAATTTCCAAGCTCAAATGCTGAATAGCATGAATGCGGCAAAGGAAAAATTGCAATCGTCCTATTCAAGCTATGTCGAGCGTGCCGGAGAAAATCCGAATGCTGCGGCGAAGTTGCGGATTGAGCAAATGCAGAAAAACATCGGCCATATCGAACAATTCATCCAATCGAAAACAGCGAACAACGAGAATGCATTGCTGCAACAATTAAATGCAAAATCGTCTTTAACGCAACACTTATTGGAGAGATAAAACTAGTAAGAGGTATACCACATATAGTTGGGTATGCCTCTTTTCATTGGATGACATATAGCATTGCGGCTATACATACTATAATAGTGCCGTATAAACGCCTCTTTATATTGTCGATAAATTTCCATTGAACAGGAAACATTTATTGCCCAGCTGCGTTCTATTTAAAAGAGAATGGCCACATTAACGGAAGGTTTTCGTGTTTTCTATTGTGATTCGCCTAAAGTTTTTGTATGCTAAATGAATGCAGTAATGCTCATTTTATTTAAAATCGGATTTTTCCATTTTAATATGTATTATGTAAATGATTGGAGTTGTTTTTACGTTGTTGGATACAATCATTTTTTCAATGATTGAGTTTTTTAAAGGGTTCGGCTATTTTGGTGTTTTGCTGGCGCTGTGCTTTGAATTTATTCCAGCGGAGATTATTTTGCCATTAGCCGGATTTTGGATTTCTCAAGGTGGATTTAATTACTGGCTGATGGTGCTTGCAGGAACGGTCGGTGGAACGATCGGCCCATTGACATTATATGCAGTAGGTCGCTACGGTGGTCGCCCGCTCGTGTTAAAATACGGGAAGTTTTTCTTGGTTAACGAAAAGCAAGTGAATGCCGCAGATAAGTTTTTCGCTAAATACGGGGCGGGTGTCGCATTTTTTGGGCGCTTCATGCCAATTGTCCGTACAGCGATTTCCGTTCCATGCGGCATGACGAAAATGAATGTGTGGAAATTTTCGGTATACACGTTTTTTGCCATGCTGCCGATTACCGCTTTATATGTCTATTTAGGCATTAAGCTAGGCGAAAACTGGGAACAAGCCGGGGAGTTGTTTACACAATATTTAAAGCCATTTGTTATTTCAATTGCTGTGTTAGTTATAATTTATGCGATTTATAAATATCGTATTAAATTATTGGAGCGCAAAATGAATTTAAATAAGAAGAAATAAATTCAAAGGGTGGCCGAAGTTTAATATCGGCTACCCTTTCACCGTATCGAAACGCGGAAAACTACACGAGTAAATGGCTATTAACCTCTTTTTCCAAAAGGTTTATCAGCTCCGTTTGTTCCAGTAGCCTAAGAATGGTTAAACCCTTTTCACAGAAACCTTCATCAGCATTTTTCAAATAGTTCAAGCAAATGCCTTTTCTCACGTAACAGATAGACAGATTGATGAAAAGTTGCTCCTTCTTACATTTTTTGATCGCATCATTCAGTAGAATGAGCGCATCTGCAAAATCCTTTTCTTTTATATGAATAAGTGATAGATTGATCAAAAAGTTCACTTTTAATTTGTTTATGTTCTGAAACCCTTTATATTTCTCAATATGACGAAAAGCAAATTCCTTAATTTCGATTGCAGTATGCCTCGGAAAAATAAATAAAATCGCATTCAACAAATAAATATCCGATAAGTATAATGTATTTCTGCGGGATAAATCCTTCCAAATAGAGGATAATATTTCAGTAGCCTGTACGAAATTACTGGATTTTGCAAGAACAATCATACCTTCAAGAACTGTACGAATATTTAATAATAAATTGTCTTCAGGATTTTTCAGTAAATAAGCACTGCAATCATTTTTCAATTTATATAAAGCGCTCTCGGAATTATATGTTTGATTATAAAACTGGTGCAGTATTTTTTGCCTGTCCTGCATTTCATAATTGTTGCTTATGTAATTGAATTCCTCGAATGATATGTCAAGCCTTCCTAAAAAATCATTCAGTATAGAGAATTTTATTTCTCTGCTTTCTTCGATTTCAAATTTTGAATAGTTGCCCTGGGTACATATATTTTCACAGACATATTGCTGAGAATAGCCTTTCCCAACTCTAATTTCTTTTATAATTTTGCCATAATGTTTCATATCATCACCTAATATTCTTTTAGGCATATTATATACTTTTTGTCCGAATATTTGTAAAAATAGTGCAAATGAGGAATAATGAGGCTCTTCACCAAAAGTTGGGGATGACAAAACTTCATGCCAAGGCGAGTTGATTGGAATGGAGGGGAGGCGACTCCAGCGGGAACAGCAAAATTTATTTTGCGACGAAAGCGTAGCGGCAGGAGCACCGAGGGAGAGACTACAGGCTCGAGCCGTGCCCGCGGAAAGCGTCCGACCCGCAATGGAAATCAACCCCATGTTATGGTGATGAACCAATAATGATGAATACATTGAAAATGCAAGTTTAGCAGTTGGATTTTCTTTTTATATATCCGCAACTTTTTCAAGTGTATAAGCAGCTTTTATAAATATACTCATGTGCTGGGGGGAAACATATGAAAGAAGTCATCCATTTTCTCGTAAAGGGATGGTTGAAAAGCAAGTATATTTTATTTTTGCCAATTGCGGTAGGCCTTCTCATCATAATGCTTCTAGTCGTTAATAGCAGTCAATCAGGAGCAACACAGCAAGAGCTGCAGGAAACTTTCAATAATCGAAAAGAAAACGTGCACCTATTAATTGCCAGTATGTTAAAGAAAGAACGGGCGATAGGCCTCACATCGGAAGAACAGCTATCATTGGATAGTCTTTTATTAAAAGAAGAATATTTAAAAGAAATATTAAAGAAATTAAATGATGAAAATTTGCACATTGCAGCCGAACAGCTAGCCTATCTCAATGAATACGAAAAATACACGACTTTCAAGTCCATCCCTTATCTCGGCGAAAATGCAGTGAAAGTCGAGCAATCCAAAGCGGAGGCGCTGCTCGACCATAATTTATCTTATTCGGAACAAATTACGCCATTTAAAACAGCCTTATTTACAAAGCAATTATTCCAAATTCTATTCAGCCCAATCACTGCCTTTCTCATATTGCTTATTTTCTGTTATAAATATTTGGCGGATAAAGAAAATCGGACATTTGACTTCTTTCAAATAAATTCATTGTCCAATAAAGCAATTTACTATGGCTACCTGATCCCTCTATTAATGGTTGTCCTTGTTTACATATTCATAGCGTGCTTTTTGTCTTTGCTGCCGACATTACTAACCGGAAATATCAATACAATTTTTTATCCAATAGAAGTGGCAGTAAGTTCCGAAATCGTTTTGGTGCCTGTTTGGAAGTGGCTAGTCTTTATTCCGATCGGCTGGGGAATTTTTATTTCGGTTTTACTAGTGTTAATCATTTGCCTGTTCAAGCAGCAAGCTACTTTAGGTTTACTGTTCGCGCTTGTTAGTTTGCCGATCTTAGCTAGCTATATGATTTCCTTAAAGGCCGGATTTCAAATGGCCAATCCGATTCACTTAATTGTTTCATATGAAAATCACTTATTGCCTACAAATCGTTTTGCAATCTATTTGTTCACTATGCTGTTCCTGCTTACTGTATGTTTCATAATCTCCTATATAATAATTGCAATGAAAAATACGGGGCTGAAACTTCCTGAATTTAAGACAAACAAAAAACAGCATCCTATGACAGGCAAATTAAAGCTTCTGCAATTTGAGCATGTAAAAAAGAAGCGTAAAGGCCATATCCTTTTAACCTTTATCCTGCTGTTTTGGGGTATTGGGGGTACGGTTGCCGCAGTGAATCAACAATTTCAAAATGCGCCTGCTACTGCATTAAAGGCGATTGAAAATGATCAAAATACGACAATCGGACTACGAACACATTGGGAACTCGTTGCAGCCGATTTTGAACTGGAAAAGGAAATGCAGCGACTGATTGATGGTACGGAAATAGATGATGGGGACTTCCATGCAAATACGATTAAACAGTTGGACCATCGATATGAAGTATTGGAAAGCTTAAAGGGTGAAGTCTATTCCACAAACTTTTTTGAAACATATCGAAAAACAATGAAGTTGCTGGAACCCGGATCGTATAAAGATGAGAATAGCACACTTTGGAATATTACAGAAATGGCGTCAGAGGAGCAGCAAAATATTTTGGATGGTAAAGGAATCACACCATGGCCGCTTGGGCATAAATGGATTTCCAAGTTTGATGCTCCGAGCCAGGCGATCAGCAACGAGCATTATGTAATGTTAAAGCTGACCGAAGAACGAAATATGAAATATGACAACAGCAGCTTGTTTGCGATCTACAAATATTTGGATTGGAATGTGATGTTCGTTGTATTACTGCTCTTTGTATTGCTGCTATGGACAACAATTTCCGAAGAGCACAGTCCGACGCCAACGATCAGCTTTTTAGTTACAAAGCCGATTCGGTTTACCTCTGTTTATATAACGAAATGGGCGTATAATTTAGCGGTTTCCTGTAGTTTATTGCTCATAAGCGGGGCGTTTATTTTCCTTATTGCCACAATGATCGGGGGAGTGGGCGAAGCGGAATATCCGATGCTCATTTATGCAACGGATCGGCAGGAGGCACACTTTTTCCTGTCAACAGCCAATAATGCCTATTTTTATTTCGAGAATCTGTCAACGGTTATTGTCAAAAGCGGCGTTCTTATTTTCACACAAATTTTCTTTTTAAACAGTCTGTTCAGTTTAGTTGGCAAATTCATGAAAAACCATTATGCATCTATTATTGTTACACTCATCATTGTCATTGCCGGCTATTTTATAGGGGATCATTATATTGAACTGACGGGCAGTGCATATAATCCATTTGTTTATTTCGATACATGGAATATTGTCGATGGATGGAAATCCGTTGAAGCAAATAATGGGCAAGTTAATTTCCTAAACGGAACGGCAATTTTATTTATTGGCGGCAGTCTATTGTTCTGTATGGGACTTTTATTTAGAAGGAGAGTGGCATCATAATGGTATTGCAAGTCAATCAACTGGAAAAAAAGTATAAAAAAAAGCTGGTCCTTCAAAATATCTCTTTTTCGATCAATGCCGGGGAAATTATAGGACTTGTCGGACCGAATGGTGCTGGAAAATCCACGCTTATGCGCTCTATATTAGGATTGGAACAACTTGAAGGCGGGTCTGTTCAAATTAATAACATTCCGCATAGCGACCCTGAATTTTTCAAATATATTTCTTTTTTGCCAAGCGATAATTATTTATATATGCAGTTAACTGGTTATGATCACCTGTCCTTTGTTGCGGGCATTTATCATTTATCGCCTAAGGAAATAGATGAGGTGATTGATTTAATCGGGATCCGCTCGTATGTGAATCAGCCTGTTAAATCCTATTCCTTTGGGATGCGCCAACATTTGCTTATTGCTTTAAGCATTATGACAAATCCGCTGATCATTTTAATGGATGAGCCGTTTAATGGTTTGGATCCGACAAGCATCATTGAATTGAAGCAACTGATCCGCACGCTCCATGGAAAACGGATGAGCATTGTTATTTCAACGCATAATCTGGACATACTGGAGGATTTGACGGATACTATTTGGTTTATTAAAGAAGGGAAGCTGTTCACAAATAATGTTGCATCAAATATGGATTTACCGTTTGAAATCAAGTACACCTATACTGGAGATTTAGCCGAATTAATGATAGAGAGCGGGCTTCCATATCAAATAAACGAAAACCGGCTCATTACAGGTACGGCAGACACTATCGAAAAATATCTTCAGTGGCTATTAAAAAATGATGTGCAAATTCATTCGGTGAATCCTATAAAACGGAATTTGGAAGAGTTGTACCGAGACTTTTATCAAGTGTAGCTTGCAGGAATATAAAAAGAAGCCGGCCGTTGTCGTCTATGGAGACAGCGGTTGACTTCCTTTAAATTATGGAATATTACTGAACGAACATAGATCAAACAGTAAGAGATCCTCTAAATCCTCTCGCGCCATAATATGAGTCTGCACCGTTATGATACATGAAAACCGTATCATAGCGTCGATCGCAGAAAATTGCCCCGCCGAGTTTTCGGATGTTAGGCGGTGTCAGTACCCAGCTGGAAGTTTTCAAGTCGAAGTTTCCAAGCTGCTGCAATGAGCGGTATTCTGCTTCAGTTAAAATTTCGATTCCCATTGTTGCTGCCATATTGATTGCACTGTCTTCTGGTTTATTTTTCTTTCTTGCCTGAAGCGCTTCATCGTCGTAGCAAATACTTCTCCGTCCTTTTGGACTTTCAGGAGAGCAGTCCATAAAAGTGTATTCGTCACTTTCGTGATGATAGGCAACTACGTCAGGCTCGCCCTCTGTACGTTCCATTTCATTCAAAGACCATAACTGTTCTGGATTTGCTTCGAGTTTTGCCTGCACGTTTTCCCAGGCGATATTTGGATGACGCTCCATATGCTGCTCAAAACGGGCTTTCACTATGCAGAGTAACTGTTCATGTTGTTCAGCTGTTAGGACATTGGATTTTTTCATTTTAGAACACCTCTTTTATAATTAGTTGAGCTTGATGATACTTTAAGAAATCGACGCTGTCCAATGATGGGAAGCTGCCATCTGAGAGACTCCCGTATAAGCTCCATTCCTGCCCTAGAAATCTACTTTAAAAGTCAATTCTTTCAACCAATAGTCCGCAATAACGAGTGCATGTTCTACATCAAGTATTTCCTTAATATACGCCACAAGCTCATTGAATTCCTTTTGTGTGATGTCAGGGCGTTCTTGTTCAAATTTAACAAGAATCAACGGCTTGCCTATTCCCATATCGTAGCTGGCCGTAACATACCTTATTCCACCGAAATGTTGTTCAGTATATTCTTCTACTTGCGGTTGAATCATATGCATCAGATAATCTTCCATTTTTGCCAACTTAATTGAATCTTCCATCCATTCCATGTTTTTATCGTAATAGACATCAAATGTTTTATCTGTTTCTTTGTTCAAGACAGTAACTGCATGCTCGAAATAGCCGTAATGCCCATAATCCGTCGTCGAATCGACACTGACAATCTCATATTTCATGTCTTTGTAATTCTTTGCTAAATAGGATTCTGTATGCCGGATCGCTTCTTTTTGCTCTTTTTCAGCAAGAAAGCCGCTCGTTTTAAAAATGATAAGTATTAGCAGACATAATGTTGCTGCTCCGGCTATTATGTAGCTTAATTTTCTGTTTCGAATTTTCATCTGATTCGTCCTTCCGGGCCTAGTTAACACAAGCATATATGATTAAATGTATTATACCATAAGAAAAAAACCGGATTATTTATGCATTATATATTATATTAGAAAACTGTCTAGGAGTGGTATGTTTATTCAAAGCTGGATATTTGGGGTTGTAATAGAGAGAAGATATTCATTTATTTTATGCCTATTGCTAAACGTATTTTACGATAAAAAGAAAGACTATCTAAAATGTAAGGTACAACATCAAATTTTTCGAAGAGAACGTCCAGATTTTCCGAAAGGGGTTAAATAACATCATATGAAAAATTTTGAATCGTTTTCGATATTCCGTTAGTCTAATGTATGTAAGGAAGGTGAAGGCATATTAAATGCGCAGAGGAATTACTCATACTTCGTGTTAAGCAAGGGGACGATGAGGCTTTTTACGAACTCATCCAGCCAATCTATTCGGACCTTTATCGTATGGCATTTGTCTATATTCAAAGTGAGGCGGATGCGGTGGATATTTTACAGCAGGCGATAATAAAAGCGTATGAACATATACATAATCTAAAGGAGCCGCAGTTTTTCAAAACATGGATGATCCGCATCGTCATCAATTGCAGCAAAACTTATATTGAAAAAATAAAGAGATTTGAGGTTACGGATCCGCTAAAGCTAATCGATATGCAGGCCACTTCAAATACATATAAGGAAGAAGAAATCGACTTATGGAACGCCCTTCAATCTTTGGAGGAAAAGTATAAAACGGTTTTATTGCTGCGTTTTTACCAAGATTATACGGTGCCGGTAATTGCTTCGATTGTAGAGCTGCCGGCTGGTACCGTGAAAACGAATATTCGAAGAGGGTTGATGCAGCTGAAGCAGCTATTGAAAGGAGTGTATATGGATGAATGGTTACAATCCATTGAAGGAAATGCTCAATAAAATACCGGTGCCGCCGCTGAAAGAGGTTCTCCGCATTGATGGCATGAGCAAAATTTTTGCGCAATCAAGCCATAAAGTACAAGCATTGAAAAATGTGCATTGTACGATATATGAAGGGGAAATGGTAGCGATCATGGGTACGAGCGGCTCGGGGAAAAGCACGCTGTTGAATATGATAAGCGCTATCGATGAACCGACAGAGGGAAAATTATTTTTATTCGGCGAGGAAGCACGAAATATTTATAAGGAACCGTACGCATCGAAATTTAGAAAAGAGCAAATCGGATTTGTATTTCAGGATTTTCATTTGCTGAAGGATTTAAATGTCGAGGATAATATTGCGATTCCGTTAATTTTAAATGATGTCTCTTCGAAGGAAATAGCTGTCCGCTTGGAAAAAGTTTTGAAACAGCTTGGAATTTATGAGTGGCGCAAGCATCGTCCGCATGAATTATCTGGAGGGCAGAAGCAGCGTGTGGCAATCGCACGGGCCATCATCCATCAGCCTCCGATTTTACTTGCGGATGAACCGACTGGAGCTCTGGATGTAAATACGACGGATGAAATATTGCAGTTATTTGTCGAGCTGCAGCATAGAACAGGGCAAACAATTTTACTTGTAACACATGACCCTTATGTTGCTTCTTTTTCGGACAGGGTGCTTTTTTTCCATGATGGCGCGATTACAGATTCCTATCAAAATAAAAAAGCAGCTTCTGATTTGGATGAAATACTTGCGAGGTTTAAGTCGATAAGCAGAGGTGAAGTGTAATGTTCAATTTAAATAAAATTGCGATTAAACTATTTCGCGCAGCCGCTGCCCAAATTTTAATGAGCATTAGCATTATTATGATTTGTATTTGTCTGATTATGACGATGGGTGTTTATATATGGAACGGTAAAACAAAGATGCAAGAGGATATTTATGCGTTATTTGGATATGCAGATATGACGGTTGGATATAATCCCGAACAAGAAAGCTGGCTAAGCGAGAATCAAGTTGAATCAATTTCAAACATAGAAGGGGTAAAGGAAGTCTCGCCGGTACATTTAACCCATACAAATGTAGAAGGGGTATTGCCTTCTGTTTATACAGTCGGGGTGGAAGATGACGACCTCGTCAAAAGCCGGTACCATTTTAAGGAGAATGTAAAATCGGATGAAGTGGTTATTTCACAAAAGATCGCCCGGCTTTTTGACAAGCAGGTTGGAGATGATTTATTAGTCAATTTCGAGCCATTCACAGTTAGGGAGATTTTGACTCCATTGCCGGGTGCACCTGATGTGCAGTTGATTATCCTTCAAAATGAAGTTGCAAAACAATATTTACCTGCCCATGCCAAAGCATCGCAAGGGGTATTTACATTAATCGATCTGTATGAAGAAACTTACGCTAGTTCCGTTACGGAGCAACTTGTTCGGTTGGATGATGAATTGCGCATTGATGTCACGAATGAATATGATTTTGTGAAGCTGAATTTTCAATCATTGATGATATTCATTGTCATGTTTTCGTTTTTTGTTCTAGTCATTTCTTGTGTATTGCTTATTTCTACATTCCAATTACTGTTCTTTAAACTGAAGCAGCAATTAATGGTTTTACGGTCACTAGGAGCAACTAAAAAACAAGTCGGGAAAATTGTCCAAATCCAAGTGCTCACGATTATTAGCATCGGTACTGTATTTGGGACGGCTCTATCATATGCTGTCATCAAGAAAGGCTTGCCGACAATCGTCCATAAAATGCAATTGCCTGAAGTAAGCACGCAATTTCCAGTTTGGCTCATTATTAGCATTGCACTTAGCATTTTCATCATTCTTTTTGCGATTATGCAAGGGCAAGTGCGTAAAACAATGAAATTACTGCCATTGCAAATCACCTTGGAAAATTTCAATACAGCCGTAAAACTAACAAAAAGAAAATTATTTATTATCGCTTTCGCAGTTTTAACGTCATTGCTGTTTCTTTCAAATGGTTTTAAGCATGATGATAGCGGGCAAGGTGTTTTTTCTATATTATTTGGCAGTCTTATATTATGCGCGGTTGTTTTTTATGTGCTGCCATATGGATTTACGTTACTGATAAAATTATGCCTGCAGCCTGTCCGCAAAATTTTTGGGAATGAGGCATATTTGGCATGTCAACAATTGATGCCGCAAATAAGAAAAAATATGCCGATTGTATTAAGTGTTGTTAGCTTAATGGTGATTGTCATTTTCGGGACAACTCTTTTTAAATCGGTGCAGGAAAACGAGAAAGCTTATCATACCTTTTTATACGAAGCGCCAGTCGCTGTGGCGAATGATTTGCGCTATCCTACGCTGACGAATGATATAATTCAGGAAATCGATCGCTTGCCTTCCGTTGACTATGCCTTTGCAAGAAGCACATATGATCATTTAGAGCTTTTTATTGATGAAAAGTGGCAAGGCGAAACGTTTAAAGCGATTGATATTGAAAAATTTGTGGAAGTCGGTAAGCTGCAATCTGTAGTAGGCAATGCAAATAATGGATTAATTGTTTCAGAGGAATATGCAGAGCTCTATCATTTAAAAGTCGGTGATCGGGTGCGCACCGGCAAATTCAATTTTGAAGCTCAGTCAGTCGTTGAACTTGAGTCGATGCAAATCATTGGGTTAACTACAACGGGCTTTTCTAATCTTCACATTATGATTGACTGGGATTCAGCAGTGGCGAAAGCGAGCGATACTTTATTAGTGGATGATATTATGATTGAAACAAAAAATATCGATGAAACATTACAGGAAATACAGTTCCTGCATGAGCGCTGGCCAGCACTTGGCTTTTCGGATATAGAGACATTTACAGCCGAAAACAATCAATTTTTTTATCAGCGCTGGAGCTTATTTATAAGCGTGCTTGCCATTTTAATTGGCGCTACATGTATTGGGGTAATCCAAACATTGATGTACACGATTTCCGGAAAAATGGAGGATTACACAATTCAGCGCTTAATCGGATTATCCCCCAACGGATTAATCAAGCTCATTTTATCGCAAGTTTTTTCATTTATTAGTTATGGTCTATGTATTGGGATATTCATCGGTTATATTTTTACGATGCTTATGGCGCTCATTGATACAGGCTCCCATATTGTTTTTGATTTCAAGTTGCTGCTCAATATTAGCGCGTTCTTTTTAATTTTAACGCTTATAGTATTTTTGATTCAAGGCTATTATATTAGCAGGAAAAATTTAGCTCAAAGGCTAATTCAGTAAAATGAAGATGAAGCGATATTCAGGCACAGGCAAAAATGAAGACATCCCATACTCGGAAAAAGATTATTTCCTCGATAAGGCAAGCCGCTTTCCAGCAACGTAGATCGTGAAGGAAAGAAAACGCATGTAATGCTCTATTTCCACAGGAATAAATTATCAATATTTTAAAAGTCATTTCATTTTTTAATAGACTATGTTATTTTTATAATAATTTAATAATTAGCAATTTGAATAAGTGCTTGCATATTTATGTGAGGTAAAAGGGAAATTAGTGAAAGACTAATGCAGCCCCCGCTACTGTAATAGCTGATGAAATCACAACAAATCACTGTCGAAATGATGGGAAGATGTGAAAGTAAAAGGAAGCTTAAGCCAGGAAACCTGCTTATTCAAACGATACTTACTTTTCGGAGGGAGAAGTATAGGCGAAACAAGTAATTGTTTTTGTGTTTTTCTATACTTTTTTAGTATTAATTTCACATGCCCGTACCTCTTTCTGACGAGAGGTACGGGCATTTTTTATTTCTTAGTGGATACGTAATACTAGTTTTTTTGGATCCACATAAGAAAAATTATCATCACTCCCTATGGGGCGAGATGTATTTTTCTATAACGGAGGGTGTATACATGCAAAAGGGAAAAATCTTTGTTGTAGGGTTCGGTCCTGGAGATCGTGAACATATAACAAAACGTGCAGTCGATGCGCTACAGCAAAGTGACCATATTATGGGCTACAAAACGTATGTAGAACTGATCGAGCATTTAGTGACAGCGAAAACCATTGTCAGTACGGGAATGACTGAAGAAGTTTCACGTGCACAAGAAGCTGTAAAACAAGCTGAAGCCGGCCATATTGTTGCCGTTATTTCCAGTGGGGATGCGGGTGTTTACGGGATGGCGGGGCTCGTATATGAAGTATTAATCGAAAAGGGCTGGACTGCAAAAGAAGGCATTGAAGTAGAAGTTGTTCCGGGTATATCTGCCATTAACTCCTGTGCCAGTTTACTCGGTGCTCCGGTTATGCATGATTCGTGCACGATTAGTTTAAGTGACCATTTAACACCATGGACGGTCATTGAAAAACGGATTGAAGCGGCGGCAATGGCGGATTTTGTCATCGCATTCTATAATCCGAAATCTGGCAGACGTACGAGACAGATTGTTGAAGCCCAACGAATTTTGCTTAAGTATCGTTCACCGGATACACCTGTTGGGCTAGTAAAAGCTGCATACAGGGATACGCAGGATATTGTGTTAACAACATTAGAGGAAATGCTGGAACATGATATCGGAATGCTCACAACAGTAGTCGTAGGGAACTCTTCAACATTTTACTATGATAATAAAATCATTACCCCACGCGGCTATCAGCGTAAATATACGTTAGGAGAAGAAAAACAACTGTTAAAACCGCATCAACGTTTGAAAAAAGAAGCGGAACCGTGGGCATTGGATCAGGAAACGGGTGAAGCAAAGACCGGGTATGAAAAAATTGAAGCTATCGAGAAAAAAATAGTTGAACCAGCAGCCATTAAAACAACCGCATTACAGCTTGCAAATGAAGCATTAGCGCTCGTACATAAAGAAACGTCAGTAGTAAAAGTTGAAGAAAATCCTTTTTTAGTTCAGCAAGAAGTGGAATCCATATTTGAGTTTGCGGTATCACCAGGTGTTGCCAATAAATTGATTACACCTGCACAAATGATTACATTGGCAAAGGTTGTAGGGGAACGGGGTACGATGGAATATACGCCCGATCATCGTCTCGTGTTGAAGGTACCAACTGATTCACCTCAAAGAATAGTAGAAACGGTAGAAAAAACGGGTTTACTTGTTCAACCTGTCGGCGACGTAGTAATCGTCAAGGCGTGTGATTTCTGTTACGGCGAAAAAGCGGAATCCATTCCTTATGCTGAACAGATCATGGAAACGCTCGGAGGCATTAAAATGCCGAAAGAGCTGCATGTCGGAATTAATGGGTGCGGAATGGCTTGTTATCGAGCGGTTTTTGATGATATCGGCATTGTTTACCGCAAGAAAAAGTTCGATTTGTTTATCGGTTCGAAGCCAGTCGGACGAACAGCCCATGCTGCACAACCTGTCCTGGAGGGGATCGAACCGGAAAAATTGATTCCTTTACTAACGGATATCGTTGCGGACTATAAAGAAAATGCCCATCCTAATGAGCGTTTCTTTAAATATTTTAAACGTGTGAAGAAAATACTGAATTTCAATTATGTTGATATGTCATGCAAAATTAAAGTGGAAGAAGCCCCATGTGGAGATTAGGTGAGACGATGATTTTATTTTTAGCAGGAACAAGTGATGCAAGAGAGCTGGCGATTCGATTAATGCAAGCCGGCTATGATCTGGTGGCCACTGTTGTTACGGATTCTGCTGCTGCGAGTCTAAAAGATGCGAATGTTCCATATCATGTCGGTCGCTTAACAGTACAGCAAATGACGGAACTGATCGAAGAACGACACGTAACAATGGTGGTAGATGCAAGTCATCCGTATGCGGAAGAGGCTTCTAAAACAGCGATGGCTGCTGCAAATATAACGGGTATACCCTATATTCGATATGAACGTCCACAACAAAGCTATGTACATCCGCTTGTTACGGAAGTGGAAACGTATAAAGAAGCGGCAATTGCTGCATCCGCACATTCAGGAACAATTATGTTGACGACAGGCAGTAAAACGCTCGCCGTTTTTACGGAACAATTATTACATAACGAAAACATTCGTCTTGTCTGCCGGATGCTGCCAAATAAAGAGAATATGGATAAATGCAATGCACTAGGTGTGAAGCAACGCGATATTATCGCAATCCAAGGACCGTTTTCTAAAGAATTGAATAAAGCGCTTTACGAACAGTTCAGCACAACACTTATTATTACAAAGGAAAGCGGGAAAGTCGGTTCGGTAGACGAGAAGATGGATGCGGCATTAGAGCTTGGCATTCCTGTCATTTTAATTAAGCGACCAAAAATACACTATGAAAACTTATGCACTTCATTCGACAAAGTGTTTGAAAAATTAGGAGGCAAATAGCAATGGCAAATATGAATTTTAATACAGACTTCGTACCACTAACGGTAGACCCGGACAAAATTTATGACTATAGCTTTGCGATGATTAAAGAAGAAATGGGCGAACATCCATTTACAGATGAACAATGGCTTGTTGTTCGCCGCGTTATCCATGCTTCAGCAGACTTCGAACTGGGCCGCAGCATGATTTTTACGGATGATGCCATTGAAGCGGGAATTCAGTCGATTTTAGCAGGACGTCATGTTGTAGCAGATGTTCAGATGATTGAAAGTGGTTCTGGTCGCAAACGATTCCAAAAACATGGCGGGGATCTGCATTGTTATATCGCAGATGAAGACGTTTCAATTGAAGCCAAAAAACTTGGAACAACTCGTGCCATTATTTCGATGCAAAAGGCGACGCAATTACAAGAAGGTGGTATTTATGCAATTGGGAATGCCCCAACAGCTTTACTTGAATTAATTCGCCTGGTTAAAGAAGGTCTCGCAAAGCCTGATTTAATCATTGGAATGCCTGTTGGGTTCGTTTCGGCAGCAGAATCTAAAGCGGAATTAGCGATTTTAGAAGGAATTCCGTTTATTACGAATGTAGGAAGAAAAGGTGGCAGTACTGTAACCGTCGCAGCATTAAATGCCATCTCAATCATGGCTGATGAACGAGCAAAAGAAGCGAAATAAAAAAGATCCGTCGGAAATGCGTCACGGCTATACAACAGGAGCTTGTGCAACTGCGATGACAAAGGCTGCCCTGTACGCACTTGTGACGGGTGAAGTCCCAAAAGATGTAACAATACATTTACCTGTAGGACAGGATGCCACATTTACAGTGGCATCATTTGTAGTAAAGGACAATGAAGTGATGTGTGAAACGATTAAGGATGCCGGGGATGATCCGGATGCAACGCATAAAGCACGCATTCAAAGTACCGTTCGTTTTGTAGAGAAAAGCGGTGTCCATTTGGATGGCGGAGTCGGTGTTGGTCGTGTGACAAAAGCAGGATTGCCCGTCCCTGTCGGGGAAGCGGCAATTAACCCTGTTCCGAGAAAAATGCTTCATGGTGTCGTCGAAGAAGCGATACAACTTTTCCAAATTGACAAAGGAGTCGAAGTAATTATTTCAGTTCCGGACGGTGAGGAAATAGCGAAAAAGACGTTAAATGCAAGGCTTGGTATACTGGGCGGCATATCCATATTAGGTACACGAGGAACGGTCGTGCCCTTTTCAAGCTCCGCTTATATGGCGAGTATCGTGCAGGCGATCAGTGTTGCAAAAGAAGCAGGCTGTGAACATCTTGTCATCACAACCGGCGGACGCAGTGAAAAATACGCGATGAAACAATATCCGCACTTACCAGAAGAAGCATTTATAGAGATGGGAGATTTTGTCGGTTTTACATTAAAGCATATTGCCCGAAAAGAGATTCCCCAAGTATCGCTTGTCGGGATGATGGGGAAATTTTCTAAGGTAGCACAGGGTGTCATGATGGTGCATTCGAAAAGTGCGCCTATCAGTTTCCCGTTTTTGGCTGAAATCGCGAAAAATGCAGAAGCTGACCCAGAAATAATCGAGCAAATATTACATGCGAATACGGCATCACAAGTAGGGGAAATCATGCAGGGGAATGACCAATTTTTTGAAGCGCTTTGTAAAAACTGCTGTTACTTTGCACTGGATCATATGAAAGCGAAATTACGTGTTTCCACATCGCTGTATGCAATGAACGGGGACATGCTGGGAAAGGCTGAGAATATTGAACAATTGGATGAAAATGATTGGTATCGGGGATAACGGACCAGCAAGTTTACTCCCGCAATATATCGCTTGGATTGAGTCAAGTGAAGTGCTTGCTGGTGGTAAACGTCATCTTGACTTTTTCCCGGATTACACTGGTGAAAAAATCATTATAAAAGGCGGACTCTCTCGATTAGTAGATAAGCTGCAAGAAGAAACAAGAAACGTCGTCATTTTAGTATCAGGCGATCCGCTGTTTTACGGATTAGGGGGAGTTTTGGCGAAGAAGCTCCCATTAGAAATATATCCTTATGCAAGCTCTGTTCAACTGGCATTTACAAGAATGCAGGAAAGCTGGCAGGATGCTTATTTAACAAGTGTTCATGGTAGGTCGATGAAAGGACTTGCTCAAAAAATCGATGGCCGAAAAAAAATAGCCATTTTGACAGATGAAGAAAATTCACCGAATGCACTTGCTCGTTATTTAAAAGCGTTCGGCATGTCCGAATACGATGCGTTTGTGGCAGAAAATTTGGAAGGTTCAACAGAAAGATGTCGCCACTTTTCTTTGGATGAAATGGAGAACGCCGAATTTTCACCACTGAATGTCGTTATTTTAAAGCAGCGTGTAGTTGTCGAGCGTGCATCAATCGGTATTGATGATGACAAGTTTATTCAGCGAAAACCGGATAAAGGGCTTATCACGAAAAAGGAGATCCGAGTGCTTTGTTTACAAGCACTGCAATTAAAAGAAACAAGTATCGCATGGGACATTGGGACATGCACAGGATCAGTTGCCATCGAAATGTCGAAAATAGCCCGCGAAGGTCAAGTGTTTGCAATTGAAAAAAATGAAGCGGATTTGGAAAACTGTCTTCAAAATCAGCATATTCACCGTACTGACTTTACAGCTGTTTTAGGAAAAGCACCAGAAAGATTAGAAGAATTTCCTGATCCGGACGCCATTTTCATTGGCGGAAACGGCGGCAATATGGAGCAGTTACTGCAACAATGTATCGTTCGATTAAAGCCAAATGGCCGCATTGTTATGAACATCGCAACAATTGAAAATTTGGCAGAAGCGATGGGACATTTTAAAAAGCTCAACTGTGAGGTTTCAGTACTTCAGGCACAAATTTCAAAGAGTAAGCCCATTTTAAATTTAACGCGTTTTGAACCGTTAAATCCAATTTTTATTGTGACAGCACAGAAAGGAATGGAACTATGACAATCGGTACATTGATCGGATTGGGTGTTGGACCAGGAGATCCGGAACTTATTACAGTGAAAGCTTTTCGAATGCTAAAAGAATGTCCGGTAATTGCCTATCCGCAAAAATTGCGCGGCAGTAAATCGTATGCGCAGCGAATCATCGATGTGTACGTTAATCCGGCGGAAAAAGAAATGCTGGGACTTGTATTTCCGATGACGAAGGACGAGCAAACATTGCACGAAGCATGGTCTAAATCCGCAGAGAAAATTTATGCACATTTGAAGGAAGGCCGAGATGTTGCTTTCGTAACGGAAGGCGACCCGATGCTTTTTAGTACATATATACACTTGATGAAACTGATGAAAGAAATGCATCCCGAAGTCCCAATGAAATCGATTGCAGGGATATCTTCATTTAATGGAACTGCCAATCGTTTAGGAATCCCATTGGCAGACGGAGATGACCATGTAGCAATGATTCCGGCAACTTCGGATATGGCAGAGATGCGCCGTGTTATCGAAACACATGATGGAATTGTGTTCATTAAAGTAGCGAAAGTATTGGATGACATGCTGGACTTACTTGAAGAAATGAACCTGCTTGAAAAAACCCGTGTTGTGACAAAAGTAACATCCGATGAAGAAATTATTTGGAATACGAACGAATTGCGTGGAGCTGAGCTCAATTATTTATCATGTATGGTGGTGCGAAAATAATGAAGAAAATTTGGATTATAGGTGCAGGTCCCGGCGACCCGGATTTAATTACAGTGAAAGGTCTTAAACTGCTTCAACAAGCGGATGTTGTCATGTATACAGATTCTTTAGTAAGTGAATCTTTAGTTGCCGAAGCCCGTGCGGATGCAGAAGTGATCCGTACAGCAGGCATGCATTTACAGGAGATGGTTGATTGCATCGTCGAACGCGTCAATGCGGGCAAAATGGTTGTGCGTTTACATACGGGTGACCCGGCAATGTACGGGGCAACAATGGAACAAGTTGCATTATTAAAAAACCATCATATTGGCTATGACGTTGTTCCAGGTGTGAGTTCCGTGTTTGCTGCCGCTGCAGCAGTAGGAGCCGAATTAACGGTTCCTGACTTGACACAAACTTTGATCTTAACACGAGCAGAAGGACGTACACCAGTACCGGAGCGTGAAAAACTGCAAGCGTTGGCAAACCATCATTGCACAATTGCAATGTTTTTAAGTGC
This sequence comes from Solibacillus silvestris, assembly GCF_051967575.1. Lineage (NCBI taxonomy): Bacteria > Bacillati > Bacillota > Bacilli > Caryophanales > Caryophanaceae > Solibacillus > Solibacillus silvestris. The sequence continues at coordinate 72,370 of NZ_JBQCJW010000001.1, read as the reverse complement.
CACATTAACGAAAAAGATTACAAAAGAGCTACAGGCTGCAGGCTGGTCGGATGATACACCGGTTGCAGTTATTCAACGAGCTTCATGGCCGGATCAAAAAATCGTTCGCACGACAATTGCCGGACTGGATGAAGCGATGCGTACAAATGGAATCCGCAAACATGCGATGATTTTAGCCGGTTGGGCACTTGATCCGAATATCCATGAAAAAGACTACCGTTCAAAATTATATGACGCTACCTTTACACATGGTTTCCGTAAAGGTGTGAAAGTCGATGATTAATTTACGTGAAGGGGAAATACCGGAAGTTCGTGTGACAAAACCTTATGCACTTGTTGCCATTACAAAGCACGGTGTGGCGAACGCAAGAAAGTATGCGGAGAAGTTTCCATATGTCGATGTCTATTATATGAAGAAATTCGAGCAGGGCGATGAGGCTGAAAAAAATATTCAATTATTTGACGGGACGGTGCGCCTGCTGCTGCCTGCATTATTTAAAGCATATAAGTCGATGATATTGATTATTTCCCTTGGCGCAGTCGTTCGGATGATTGCCCCGATTTTAGTAGATAAAAAGAAAGATCCGGGTGTTCTCGTTGTTGACGATAAAGGACAATACGTCGTGAGTGTTTTATCCGGGCATATTGGGGGTGCGAATGCCCTGACAAATGAGTTTGCACAAGCAATCAATGCGACTCCGATTGTAACTACAGCATCCGATGTTCAAAAAACAATCGCGGTTGATTTATTTGGTGCACGGTACGGATGGGTTTGGGACAGTGAAGAAAAGTTAACGCCTGTCAGTGCATCTGTTGTCAATGAAGAACATGTTGCCATCGTACAGGAAACCGGTGAAAAAAAATGGTGGCTTCATGAAACACCGATGCCTGATACTTTGAAAATTTACAGTACGACACAGGAAGCAATTGCTGCAAAACCACAGGCGACATTGCTCATTACCGATCGCATTATCGAAAAAGAGGAAGAAATATTGCTCGAAAACGGTGTGATCTACAGACCGAAATCCATTGTTTTAGGAATGGGCTGTAATCGCGGAACATCGGCAGAAGAAATTGAACAACTAATTGATGAAACGCTTGCAGAACTAAAGCTGAGCAAAAAGAGCGTCAAAGCAATCGCCACAATCGATTTGAAAAAGGACGAGCAGGGTTTCCTGCAAGTAGCGGCCAGAAACAACTGGCAGTTTATAACGTATACACCGGCAGAGCTGAATGAGATGCCGCTGCAAAACCCATCTGAAACAGTCTTTAAATTTACAGGGGCATACGGTGTCAGTGAACCCGCAGCATTACGGTGTGCCAATGCGACGGACTGGCTTTTGGAAAAGAAGAAAAGCGGCAATGCAACCATTTCCGTTGCCCGGATTACATTTGATGAGGAGGAAACCGTATGAATCGTTTCGTATTAGCCGGTACAGGCAGTGGCGTTGGAAAGACTACATTTACGATTGGTATTATGCGTGCACTAATGAAGCGCGGCTTAACTGTACAGGGATTTAAATGTGGTCCGGATTATATCGATCCGACGTATCATACAGCCGTAACGAAGCGGCCTTCACGCAATATTGACAGTTTCATGATGACAGAGGATGTTGTACGCACAATTGTCGCGAGAAACAGTATCGATTCAGATGTTTCGATAATTGAAGGTGTTATGGGATTTTATGACGGGAAATCACCATTATCGAATGAAGGATCGGCGGCACATATTAGTGAAATTACAAACAGTCCGGTAATTTTAATTGTTAACGCAGCGAGTATGGCCCGAAGTGTTGCTGCGATTGTAAAAGGGTTCCAGAAATTGGATGACAATGCCAATATTGTGGGGGTTATTGCCAATCAGTTAGGGAGTAAAAGTCACTTTGAAATCGTCAAAACGGCGATTGAACATGAATGCAATGTTCCTGTTCTCGGCTATTTACAAAAAGATGCGGTACCGACATTGCCAAGCCGTCACTTAGGTTTGGTGCCGGCGATCGAACGCGGGGAGCTCGATGCGTATTTTGATGAGCTTGGAGATGCTATCGAAGCAACTGTTGATCTGGATTTACTGCTACAAGTTACAAAAGCGGCCGAATTGGAGCAAACTTCAAAAATTTTCAATATGCAAACAAACACGCAAGAAATTCATTTAGCTGTTGCAAAAGATGCAGCATTTAACTTCTATTATGAAGAAAATTTTGAATTACTGAAAGCAAACGGTGCAAAACTGCATTTCTTCTCGCCTTTAGAAAATGAAGCAGTTCCTGAACAAGCACAAGGGTTATATATCGGCGGGGGATTCCCTGAAGAATTTGCCGAGAAGCTTGCACAAAATGAACAGGCAAAAACCTCGATAAAACAAGCAATCGAAAAGGGAATCCCGACACTGGCGGAATGTGGGGGCTTCATGTATTTAACAGAAGAAATTTTCAACCGTGAAGGGAAAGGCTGTAAAATGCTTGGTGTCATTCCTGGGATCGTTCGTATGCAGGATAAGCTGGCGGCGTTAGGCTACAGAGAAATTGCCGGTGTGGAGGGCAATTTTTTAATCGGTGAACAGGAGCTTGCCAAAGGTCATGAATTCCATTATTCCGTTTATGAAGGGAATCATGAAACACCTGCTTATTTTACAAAAGGACGCTTTGGGGCTAAACAGGAAGGTTATGCTCAGGGGAATTTAGTTGCTGGTTATACGCATTTTCATTTCGCATCCAATCCGCAACTCGTGAAAAATTGGCTTGCAGCTTGTTTGGAGGTAAGAGCATGAATTATTTTCCGTTAATGGTCAATATTGATTTTAAAAAAGTGGTGATTGTCGGTGGCGGGCATGTGGCACGTCAAAAAGTGGAAGCTTTACTGCCTACGAATGCACAGATTACCGTTGTAAGTCCGACAGTAACGGATAAGTTAAAGACATATATAGATGAAGGCAGAGCAGTCTGGAAACGAAAACTTTTCGAACCGGCTGATTTAGATGATGCAGCACTTATTTTTGCAGCAACGAATGACGAAGCGGTAAATGATGCTGTGGAAGAAGCGACACAGCATTGGCAATTATTAAATCGTGCAGATGCTTTAGGGCGTATGGATTTTATGAACCCTGCAGTTGTCCGTAGAGGAGATTTTGTTGTAACAGTGTCGACAACTGGTGCAAGTCCGGCACTTACTAGAAAAGTAAAAGCTGACTTAGAGGAACAATACGATGAAAGTTATGCAGAGTACGTTGCATTTCTAAAGGAAGCCCGTCTGCTTATTCTAAAAAATTATGAAGGCGATGAAAAAAAAGCAGCGCTTGCTCAATTACTTGAACCTGAAATACTCGTTTGGATTCAGCAAAAGAATGAGGAAAAATGTGCACAGTTTTTACGTCAAATTGAAGCAGGGGTAGTCAATTGAGTGGATTTGTTTATATAGTCGGTGCTGGACCGGGTGATCCGAAATTACTGACAATACGTGCATTAGAGTGCATTCAAATAGCTGATGTCATTTTATATGACAGATTAGTAAACCCCGAAATTTTAAAACACGCAACAGCCCATTGCGAATTAATTTATTGTGGCAAAGAACCGGGAAAGCATGGCCTGATACAAGATGAAATTCATCGTGTGCTAGTTGAAAAAGCACTGCAGAACAAGCAGGTTGTCCGTTTAAAAGGCGGCGACCCATTCGTCTTTGGACGAGGTGCAGAAGAAGCAGCAATTCTTCGCAATGAAAACATTGAATTTGAAATTGTTCCAGGGATAACAGCAGGAATAGCGGCACCAGCATATGCAGGCATACCCGTTACGCATCGAGATTATGCGACAAGCTTTGCTATTGTTACCGGGCATGGACGTGAAGAAAAGGGTCAGGACTTTTTAAGCTGGGCAAGTCTCGCACAAATCGATACGATCGCATTTTATATGAGTGTTGGCAACATCGATCATATTACGAAAAGTTTACTCGAACATGGAAAGAAACCGACGACGCCCGTTGCCGTTATTGAATGGGGAACAACAAGTAACCAGCGTACCATTACAGGTCAATTAGAGACGATATCCAAACAGATTCAGCAGGAAAAAATTGTGAATCCTTCGATGATTTTAGTCGGGGATGTCGTAGGAATTCGTGAAGAAATTGCATGGTTTAATGAAAGGATTGAGACAACATGTTAGAAGCATTAAAAAAGCGACGAGCGGTTCGTCAATTTTTACCCAAGGAAGTGGAGCGGGAAAAAATTGAACAATTACTGGAAGCAGCAACGTATGCACCGAATGACCGGATGCGTGAACCTTGGCAGTTTTATGTTTTGCAAGGAGATAGTTTAAAGCGTTTTGAGCAAGTAGCATTCAATTATTTACAGCAGCGCTTTCCGACAAAACCAAACTTAGTAGAAAGCTCGATGCAGGCTGTTACAAAAACACCGCTCATTATCGTCGTAACTTCTGCCGTAGTGGAAGGCGATGAAGGGGCTACATTGGACAATAAATTCGCTGTTAGCAGTGCAATCATGTCAATGTGGCTAATGGCCGAATCGCTCGGTTTAGGCATGGTGTGGCGGACACGAGGAGTAGGTCTCGTACATGAAACTGCTTTGCATGAATTTATCGGGGCAACGGATTCCGAACAACTCGTTGGTACGTTATGCATTGGTTATCCGGAGGAACCTGTTACAACCGAGAAAAAACGTACGCCGTTTTCAGAAAAAACAACGTGGATATAAGGGGGCATTAACATGACGAGAAAAGGGATGCTACTCGTATATACTGGGGATGGAAAAGGCAAAACAACGGCCTCATTAGGTGTTACCTTACGTGCAATCGGGCGTGGGATGAATGTGAAATACTTTCAGTTTATTAAATCACCGGAACGTACATATGGAGAACAAATTGCGCTTCGTAAATTAGGTGTTGAAACCGTGCAGCTCGGTATTGGCTTTACGTGGACGAAAACACCGGAAGAACATAGAGAAGCGTTAAAAAAGGCTTGGCAAACTGTTAAAAAAGAATTGCAGGATGAAACAACGGATTTGCTTGTTTTGGATGAACTGAATAATGCATTGGCGATTTCAAAATTCCCGATCGATGATGTTCTGCCTTTAGCGGAAGTGCTTGAAGCAATTCGCAATCGTCCAGCGACCATGCATTTAGTCGTAACAGGTCGTTCGGCTCATTCGGATCTTATTGAGATGGCTGATTTGGTGTCAACCGTTGATGCGACAAAACATTATTATAGCGAACAGGACGTCACAGCGATGAAGGGGCTGGAGTTTTAGTGCAGGCAATCATGATTCAAGGCACAGCATCCGATGTTGGAAAAAGTGTACTATGTACAGCACTTTGTCGCATTTTAGTAAATGACGGCTATAAAGTTGCTCCGTTTAAATCACAGAATATGGCGCTAAACTCGTATATTACAAAAGACGGCGGAGAGATCGGACGTGCACAGGGAGTCCAGGCAGAAGCGGCAAAAATTGATGCAACGACGGATATGAACCCGATTTTACTGAAGCCTAAAGGAGATATGGTATCGGAAGTGATTCTGCATGGCAAACATTTTGCAAATATGGATGCGGTAAGTTATCGCGAGAATTTTGTAGAAACGGTCATACCTGAAGTTCGTACCTCGCTGGCCCGTTTATCGGAGAACTATGATGTTCTTATTCTGGAAGGAGCAGGTAGTCCGGCGGAAATTAATTTAAAAAGCCGTGATATTGCCAATATGCGAATGGCACATGAAACCGATGCGGCCGTTATTTTAGTCGCGGATATTGAACGCGGCGGTGTGTTTGCTTCACTTGTCGGGACGTTAATGTTATTGGATGAAGCGGAAAAAGCGCGTGTCAAAGGAATCATTATTAACAAATTTCGCGGCATGAAAGAATTACTGACAAATGGAATCGACTGGCTGGAAGAGTATACAGGTATTCCGGTACTCGGTGTCATTCCGTATTTCGATGTTCAAATTGAGGCAGAAGATTCAATGGCCCTATCCAGCCTGCGCTTGAAAAAACCACAGCAATATGAATTTGCGATTGACGTCGCTGTCATCCGGTTACCGCGCATTTCAAATTTCACGGACATAGATCCGTTGTTTGAAGAACCCGGTGTAGGCGTGCGCTTTGTTGCAACGCTAAGTGATTTAAAAAATCCGGATGTTGTGATCTTACCAGGAACAAAAAATACGGTGGAAGATTTTTTATGGCTTCAGCAAACGGGACTTATGCAAGGTATTTTACAGCTCGCTGATCAAAATGTCCGCATTATCGGTATTTGCGGAGGTTACCAGATGCTGGGTGAGACCATTCGTGACGAACAGGCGGTTGAAAGCAATGGCGGAACCTATTTAACTTTAGGTTTGCTGCCGATCGAAACAACATTTATCAACAGCAAGCAAACTGTTCAAGTATCTGGAAAGAGTTGCACAGGCCATGATGTGGCAGGCTATGAAATTCATTTAGGACGCAGTGTCGCGACAAAACCCGCGGAGCCCTTTATCCAATTTGATGACGGCCGGACAGATGGTGTTTATACGGAGCAAGTATTTGGTACATATGTCCACGGTATTTTCCAGAATCGAATTTTCACACGCGATTATTTTAATACAATCCGTGTACAAAAGGGAATAGAACCTGTTTCAGGTGAAGTATTATCAGATTTCGAACGTCGTGAACAAGCCTATGAAATGCTGGATCGCCATGTGCGTGAACATTTGAATATGGAGAAGATTTACTCCTTTATTTCGGAAACCACGATTGAAAAGAGGTGAAGTTGAAATGGCTGTTTTACATGGACCACTCGCAATTGATTTTGAGCAGCTCTGGAAGGAAGGGATGCTGGACTGGCATGGGAATATGCCGGAACGGATGAAAAATGATGCGTTGGAAGAAGCCTTTTGGGCACAATCGATGCAAAAAAAGTCATACAAGCAAACCGATGCACATGCCGTTCCGATTTATGAAAAGATTCGTCAATACATACCACAGGGTGCAAGCTGTTTGGAAATGGGACCAGGCTGGGGAAATTATACTTTTCCTTTAAGAAAAGATGTCAGTAAATTGACATTGGTTGATGGCTCAAAAAGTGTTTTGAACTACTTGCAGCAATATTTCAATGAGGACAATGCGGTAAATTTTGTTCATGCCAAGTGGGAAGAAGCAGATATCGAACAGCATGATATCGTAATCGGAGTGAATTGCTATTACCGTATTTACGAAATGAATAAAGCATTGTTGAAAATGAATAATCATGCTAAGAAAAGAGCCATCATCGGTTTAACAACAGGACCGATTCAACCTCACTATGATATTTTAGCGAAAGAATATGGCTATAAAATTAAATATCCAAGACGTGATTATATTGAAATCGTAAATATGCTGTATCAACTAGGTATTTACGCAGACTGCGAGATGCTGCCATTGGAACGTGTTTATTACTATGACAGTTATGAAGCGTTATATGAGGCACAAAGTAAAAAAATATTAACGACTCCATTTGATTTGCATCATGTTAAAGAGGTGCTGGGCCGATTCGTTACAGAAGAGGAAGGCAAGATCGTTTACCGTCATCAATTTTATGCCGCGATCATTAGTTGGGAGCCGGTAAACTTATATGAATAAAAAGAAATTTTGGCTATGGATGCCTATTTTAATCGGTGTGCTCGCCATCTCCGTTATTGGCGCCATTATGGTTGGTTCTGTAGGAATCACCCCCCAGTTAATTATGGAGGTTTTACTTTATAAAACCGGAATTTTAAGTGAAACAAATGCATCAAATGCGCAGCAAATAATCATATGGGAAATTCGGGTACCCCGAGTATTATTGGCACTTTTAGTAGGGGCTTCCTTAGCAATATCTGGTGCAGCAATCCAGGCTCTAGTAAAGAACTCGATTGCAGATCCCTACATACTCGGTGTATCTTCGGGAGCATCAGTCGGGGCTACTTCGGTCATTTTATTCGGGGCATTTAGCTTTTTCGGTATATTTGCCTTATCGCTTGCCGCTTTTTGGGGCGCCATTTTTGCCGTCATGATAGTCTTTATGCTCGCCCGGGTGAGCGGAAAAACTTCGATGATTCGATTGTTGCTATCGGGAATTGCAGTTTCCATGGTTTTAGGAGCGATGACCAACTTTATGTTGATGATTTCGAAAGAACAAGGCGGTGTTCAGGCCGTCATGTTTTGGATGCTTGGCAGTTTAGGCGGGGCAAAGTGGTCAAATCTTGGAATACCTTTTGTTACTTTTTGTATCGTATTTCCATTATTGCTACTTAGCTATCGTCAACTGAACGCACTGTTGCTAGGTGAAGAAACAGCATCGACTTTAGGAATTAATATTGAACGTTTTCGGCTGTTCATTATCATCATTGTGTCTTTACTAACCGGCGTTGTTGTTGCAGTTAGCGGGAGTATCGGCTTTGTCGGTCTCATTGTCCCGCATATTGTGCGCATGATTGTCGGCTCCAATTATAAAGTAGTTTTACCGCTAAGTGCGCTACTAGGAGCCATTATAATTATATGGGCTGATATAGGTGCACGTATTGCAATAGCACCGGAAGAGATGCCGATTGGGATTATTACCGCATTATTCGGCAGTCCGTTCTTTATTTGGATGCTTCGTCGCGAGCGCTATGCATTTGGGGAAGGAGAATGAGATGATCCAGCTACATCAAGTTGAATATTCGGTGGATGATAAGGACATTTTAAAAAACATTTCTGTGAAAATCATCGAAGGAAAGTTTATTGGGATTATTGGTCCAAATGGTAGTGGTAAATCAACAATGCTTAAAATTTTGTACCGTCATCTGAAACAATCATCGGGAAAAGTAACTTTACATGAACAGGAAATTTGGGATATTCCCCCGAAAAAATTGGCTAGACAAATGGCTGTCGTTAGTCAGGAGTCCAATGTGTTATTTGATTTTACGGTAAGAGATCTGGTGATGATGGGGCGTACCCCTTATAAAGGCTGGCTTAGTTCTGATAACTCAGAAGATACGTCAATCGCGGACAGAAGCATGGAATTAGCCAATGTAACCCATTTGGCCAATCGTACATTAGGTAATTTATCAGGTGGCGAAAAAAAACGAGTAATGCTCGCACGTGCATTGGCACAGCAGGCAAGTATTCTCATACTGGATGAACCGACAAACCATTTGGATATTGAACACCAGCTCCAGTTAATGGATTTAGTCAAAGATTTACCGATTACGGTCATTGCGGCGCTGCATGATCTAAATTTAGCTGCAGCTTATTGTGATGAGTTAATTGTTATGAACGATGGAACATTACATATTCAAGGTTTACCGGAAAATGTATTAACGACAAGGATGTTAAAAGAAGTATTTAAAATTGATGCTGGGATTTCCAAAAATCCGTTCACCGAGAAAATGCATTTGTTTTTTTATACGAATACACCAATAGATACTAGAGGAGATTAACAATGAACATACGAAAAAATCTTTGGGCACCGTTTGCCCTGGCATCAGCACTAATTTTAGGTGCATGTTCGGATGATAAGCAAAATATTAAACAAGCCACAGCCGATTCGGATGAAACGGTTCAGTCAGTAACAATCGAAAACGAAGGAGTATCCATTACATATGATGAAGCACCAAAAAAAGCGATTTCTGTTAATCAGCATGTAACAGAAGTGATGCTTGCACTTGGCTTGGAGGATTCGATGGTAGGTACAGCTTACTTGGATGACCAGATCTATCCTCCATTACAAGAAGCATATGACCAAGTTCCGGTACTGGCTGAGCAATATCCTTCGAAGGAACAGGTAATCTCGACAGAAGCCGATTTCATTTACGGTGGTTGGGCAAGTGCATTTAATGAAAAAAACCTGATGTCCCGAGAAGAAATGGAACAGCTTGGAATCGGCAGTTATTTACAGTCTTCCTCGGTAAAAGTAGCTCCGGAGTTAGAGGACATTTACACAGATATTCGTAATATCGCGAAGATCTTCCGTATTGAAGAGCGCGGCGAAACGTTGATTGCGGAAATGAATGCGGATATTGAAAAGATTAAAGAAAAGATTCCTGCAGTTGACAAGCCAATCGATGTCCTCGTATTTGATAGTGGTGATAAGGATGTATTCACAGCAACTCAAAACTTTATGAACACCCTCGTGAAAATGGCGGGAGCAAATAATATCTTTGGTAATATCGAGAAGAACTGGGCAACGGTTTCAAAAGAAGATGCAGTTGAGCGTAATCCGGAAGCCATTATTGTAATCGATTACGGTTCTACAACAGCAGAAGAGAAAATTAATTTCCTGAAAAATGACCCGGCGCTGAGCGAGACACCGGCAGTTCAAAATGAGCATTTTGTTGTTTTACCATTATCGGCTGCATCTGAAGGCGTACGAGTGGCAGAAGCACTTGAAATTATCGTAAAAGGTCTTTACCCGGATTCCTTCTAACCTTTCAAAATCAAAGAGGTTCAACCAGTCACTACAAGTGAGTAATTGATGAATGGGAGCGGGTAGATATGCAAGAATATGTTAAGAAAAATTTCGAGAAGGCATTGCAGCTGCCGATGCCAACCAAGACTTTTGCAAAATTAAAAGCAATGGATGACTATGTAGCATTGATTGTACGGCCAGGGTTAATCAACAAACATTTAACAAGTGACCAGCTGATTGTGTTAGCGAATCTTGAAAAATCGGGAGCTGTAAAATATTCTGCCGGCCATAGTTTTATCGTTACTGTCCATCGTTCGAACATTGAGCTCGCAATGGAGAAATTAACGGAAGTGAATTTGTATGTGGCATCTCAAACACCAGGTGCATTTTTTAAGTGTTGTGACTTTTGCGATGGGGATTTGTTAGATGGGTTACCACTTGCAAAGGACTTGCTTAAACAAGTTGAACAAATGCCATTGAAAAGTCGAGTACGTATCGGTTTTAATGCGTGTACACAAGCATGCTATAACGCAGTACAGGATGATTTGGCGCTTATTTTCCATAATGGGAAAGTTGATGTATACGGAGGCGCGATTCCTATGGGAAGGCGAGCCAGTTCCGGGCATCTTATATTAAAAAAAATACCGGAAAACCAAGTCATTGATATAGTGAAGGATATCTTAGGGAAGTACAATGCGTCATCGGCTGAAAAGTTTGCCGCATTCGTACACCAAAATAAAGCTTATTTCGAACAACTACAAGAAGGAGGACTCTATGACAACTTGGAATTTAAATCAAATGCAGCGTCATCTGTTAATCTGTAACGGGGCTACTTGTATGGGTGCAGGTGCAGAAGATGTAACACAGCAAATCCGGGATGAAATTCGTAAAAATCGTCTGGATGAAATGATTCATACTTCGCGTACTCGGTGTAATGGGCGATGTAAAGATAAATGTGTTGTCATCGATTATCCGAAAGGGACATGGTATTCCGTTCAAAACGAGGAAACTTCTCGTGCCATTGTACAGGATACCGCTGAAGAATCATCCATTATTTATTCGGTGGAACATGGCGAAAGAATCCGTCATGAAAATCGAATTAAAGGGATCGATAAATATAAAAAAGGAAGAGGACCGATGAAAAAAGCAGTTCTATTTGTTGGACATGGAAGCAGATTAGAGGCAGGAAATGAGGAAGTACGTCAGTTTGTCGAGCAGATGAAAGCGTATATTGATCCAGCGCTTCTCGTTGAAACTTGTTTTCTGGAATTTGCTTCGCCGAATATAGAAGATGGGATTCAGCTATGTGTTGAAAGAGGCGCGGATGAAGTCCATGTAATTCCCATCATCTTATTACACGCAGGACACTCAAAAATCCATATCCCAGCCGAAATCGAACATGCAAGAGAGCATTTTCCGGATGTTCGTTTTACATATGGTCAAACAATTGGGATTCACGAAGAAATTTTCGAAATTCTTAAGTCGCGATTAACAGAAGTAGGTTTCAATCCTGGTGAAAAACATGAAGATACAGCCATCTTACTCATTGCACGTGGCGGTAGTGATCCATATGCAAACGGCGATTTCTATAAAATTACCCGCTTATTATGGGAAAAATTAGATGTTCCTATTGTAGAAAGTGCGTTTATGGGCGTGACGACACCATCTGTAGAACAAGGAATTGAGCGTTGTGTCAGACTCGGTGCAAAAAAAATTGTAATGCTTCCATACTTCTTGTTTACAGGAGTGTTGATGGAGCGAATGGCAAAAATGGCCCAGCAGTTTACAGAACAATATGAAGAAGTAGATTTATTGCTTGCTAATTATTTCGGCTACCATCCGAATTTAAAGAAAGTATTATTGGAACGCATGGAACAAGCACTGGACGGTACATCAACTGGTATGAACGATTTGGAAAATTTCCGCAAATATGCTGAAGAACATGGATATGAACACCACCATCATTAGTGTTAAAATTTAGAGGCCGGGACAGAAGTAGAAATTTCATTCGATATGGAGAAACCCTATTAAGAAAAGGATATTTTATAAAATTGATTGGAAAGGAGGGCGAGCGTGGTCGTCGGCTAACGCCTTTCTCCACAGGCAAGCTTCCTGCGGGAATAGCGAATTTTATTTTGCGACGAAAGCGTAGCGACAGGAGCACTGACGCCTGAAACGTTCGTGTAAGGCCCCGCCCTTGGAAAGCGTCCCGAAATGGAAATCAATTTTTATACTTAGCAAAAAAACACCATTTTTCTCTGAGAGAAGAATGATGTTTTTGGGTTATGTCCCACCCTCATTTTCATTTTATATCAAACGAAAATAAAGGAGCGAGCGGCACGATGTATTTTATTATTTGTGTAATCGCAGTGCTCATCGATTGCATAGTTGGCGATCCAAAAAAGTGGAAACATCCCGTAATTTACATTGGAAACCTGATTTCCTTTTTGGAAAGGAAATGGAATCATGGAAGTAAGAGACGAATGAAAGGCTTGCTAACCGTTATTGTAACAGTGAGCACAACAACTGTTATTGTTTTTCTAATTGTCTTTCTTGCTTTGAAAGTTCACTTTTTGCTATGGCTGACGGTCGAAATAATGTTGGTTAGTTTAGCACTTGCCCAAAAATCATTAAAGGAAGCCGCGATGCTCGTTTACGATTCCCTTGAAAATAACGCTATACTACACGCGAGAAAGCATTTAAGCTGGATAGTTGGCCGTGATACGGACCATTTGGAGGAGCCTGAAATTGTACGGGCAGTCATTGAAACTGTATCGGAAAATACGAGCGATGGGATTACCGCCCCGCTCATGTATGCCCTATGTTTTGGAGCAACAGGCGCATGGTGCTATAAAGCTATTAATACGCTTGATTCGATGATAGGCTATAAAAATGACCGCTATGCGCAATTTGGATTCGCCGCCGCCAAACTTGATGATGCCGCAAATTATTTGCCCAGCAGAATATCAGGATTGATTCTGTTAATATGCACGAAATGCAAGGCAGCATTGCCGATAAAAAGCCGCTTTAAAATATGGAGGGAAGATGCGAAAAAACATCCTAGCCCTAACAGCGGATATTTAGAAGCCGCAACTGCTGTTCAATTAGGTATACGTCTAGGCGGTTTTAATCGTTATGGCGGGGTTGAATCATTTCGCGCTTATATGGGCGAACAGCGCTCCCCCATGCAAAAAGAGCATATACAGAAAGCAATACGACAAATGTATATTTGCACATGGTGTGCATTGATTTTAGGGGGGATTTTCTATGCAATTGCCTGCACATGGCGCTAATGCAGCTACATTATATAAAGCGTTGAATCTCGATATGCCTGAGCGGGTCATTGATGTGAGTGAAAATGTGAATCATCTCGGGCCGCCACCGCAAGTACAAAGGCAGTGGCCAAATTTGCTGGAAAAAATAACGAGCTACCCAAACGAACAGGCAGAGCCATTTCGTTCGCAAATCTCAAATATTCATCAAGTTGCAGCACAGCATATTGTTGTAACAAATGGTGCAGCAGAAGGCTTAATGGCATTGGCCCAGCTTTTCAGGGAACAACATGTCGCACTTTTACAGCCTTCTTTTTCGGAATATTCCAGAACGTTAAAACAGCAAAATTGCACTATTCACACCATTTTAGCTGAGGATATCAGTGAATATCGTTTTAACGATGAATCTTTGGAAAAACAAATTTTGAATGCTGATGCCTGTTATATCTGCAATCCGAATAATCCAACTGGCGTATTGCTGAAAAAGCAATGGATTGAACAATTGCTCGCAAAACATTGTCATTGTTATTTTGTAGTCGATGAAGCTTTTATGGACTGGACCGATGAATCCGAAAGCATCGTCCCGCTAATTCATGCATACCCCAATCTGTTTGTGTTGCGTTCGATGACGAAAATGTATGCACTGGCAGGAGTCCGTCTCGGTTATATCATTGGCCAGCAAGCGGATAAATTGCACAATTTTTTACCGCATTGGAATGTGAGTGCCATCGCCGTGGAACTAGGCTGCCTATGTATAAAAGAAAAGGATTATGTGGCGGAATCTCGTGAAATTAACAGTAGGCTGCGTACAAAAATGATGGCAGAATTAAGATTAATCGGTTTTGAAGTATCGAATAGCAAATCGAATTTTATCCTATTTCGACTACCGAACAAGTTTGATCCAGATGAATTTTTCGCTTATTTATTAAAGTGCGGCATAGTTTTACGCCATACGAAAAACTATTCCGGCTTAGACGGAAAGTGGTTTCGGATAGCTGTCAAAAGCGAAGGCATTTGGAAGGAATGCAAGGAAAAAATAATGAATTATGTCAAAAACCATTAATTATTATCGGCACGGAGAAACCGCATGGAATAAGGAAGGGCGGCTGCAGGGATGGCTTGATTCAGATTTGACGGCGAAGGGAATGAAGCAAGCGATGGCCGTAAATTGGGATCCCGAAGTCGTTTTTAGCAGCGATTTGAATCGAGCGGTCAAAACGGCGCATCTTATGTTCCCGAACAAACGAATTCATAAAAATGAAAGTTTGCGCGAAATTAACTTAGGGCATTGGCAAGGATGCCTCATACGTGATCTTCAGCACGATGAGCAATACCGCTGCTACTTGAATTCGCCTCATTTGTTTATTAGTTCGACACAGGAATCGTTTGAAGAGGTCACGAATCGAATGTTGGCATTTCATGAGCATTTGTCTCAACTGCCCTACAAAAAAATAGCGGTTGTTTCCCACGGTGTTGCCCTGGCTTGTTTATTCAATGCATTCAATAAGCAGCCTTACAGTAAATTATGGAGCTGTTTGCTCGGCGGTGCTGCGTTTATATCGATTGAAACTGAAAACTAGAAATTGCATAAGAATATTTATCCGTATAAATGCTTATTTTATTTGGGGAAATTACAGTTTAAAAAAGCTGATATCTTCCTATTATTTATCGTAAGGGTAATTTAGATGCATATATCGGCTCAAAATCAATCGGAAAAATGGCGCTTGCCGCAAAATTTGTAGCAAAACGGATTGAAATGGAGGAGCTTGTACCTACCGTCATACGTGATGTTAAAGAATAGCAGCAAAATGCAAATAAAAATGAAAGATTGTATTAATATTTTCGACGCAATAAACAAATTGCAGGTTTTGGGCACTATTAAGCAGATATAAACGTAAATGAGAGCTTCCATAAGCAGGGGCTCTCCTTCACATTTACGATTGGGCAGCCTCGCCGGAGATTTCGCGGTGAACGATGTCATAGGCTTGTGAAATCTCACGCATATCTTCCGTATTTTGCGCTATTAATTTTTCAGCCGCTTGTTTTAAAGTATTCGATTCATTCCCTAAAGTTTTATGCATAATATGTTCTTTTAATAGAGCTACATAATTTTGAGGCATTATTTTCCCACCTTCACTGTTTTTAATCTATATTGAATAAACAAATTTTAAAATACATCCAATGATCCCCATGACAAAGCAGTAGCTTCATTCAAAAAGGCAGGATTTCTGGCTTATCGTCGTTTCCCGCATTTTCTTGTTTCGGCAGTAGAAGAAAATACAGAAGATCCTGAATCACAGTTGCAAAGCAGCGACGGGCTTTCACCGTTCTTTCCTTTTAATTAGATTACCCAATTAAACCTTTTCCAAAGACAGAATCTTATTGATTCCAAGACGGCTATTTGCAAACTTATAGGGGAGAGTTCAAACAAATAGACATCCGGCAAACAGTAAAAAACCATCTTCTGCTAGTGGAAGATGGTTCAATTAATGAAGTCAATACAAATAAACCTGCTGTGTACAGGTATTTCAATTCGTTTGACGTACGCTTGATTTCACCGCCCATTTCCACGTGAGCATTGGTGTGTACTGGAAATTGGCAGGTCTCCTGGCTCATCATCTACATTTTTTGCGCCTTCCCAAGCGGCCGCTTAGTGGCATTTGCAAAAAACTCCGAAATTACAGTTGCGGGACAGCGACGGAATTCCACCGAACTTCCCTTTTAAGCTTATTTTCATAAGCACCAATTTTTACACGATTCATATATGTTTTTTTAAAACTAATTTGATTGTAGAGGAACATTTTCGAAACGTCAACAAGGAAAGTTATATTAAAAAACCTGCATTTAAAAAATTGAAAGTTAAAAACTAAAAAATTCGCACATACTATTGTCAAAAAATGACGAGGTATGATAGAGTTAACAGTAATTTCATAACAAAGTGTAGAAGTGCTCTTTAATGAGTTAAAAGGGAAACTAGTGAAAGTCTAGTACAGCCCCCGCTACTGTAACAGCAAATGAAACTACGATGGCCACTGAGAAATCGGGAAGGTGTAGGAGTAAAGTGAAGCTGAAGTCAGGAAACCTGCTTTTTCACGTATAAACGACTTTTCGGAGGGAGAAGGACGGCGAGAATACATTATTTTATTTGATTTGTAGTCATTTCATTTATCATTTTAGCCCATTTCCTGCATCTGCCTGCCGGAAATGGGCTTTTTGGTATTTCGTGTGCAAACACTGAATATAAAATGATTTTGATAAGGAGTTTAAAAACATGAAAGCATTACGTATTTTATTGCTGTCATTAATGGCGATCATTTTGGTCGCTTGTAATAATGACGATGCGGCCCCAGATACGACTAAAGGAACGACAGCGGGAGAAGCAGCGAACGAGACAAAGCAAGAGGAGACTTCGGAATATCCTAAAACATTTACAGATGGACGAGGAAAAGAAGTAACCATTAATGAAAAGCCATCACGCATCGTATCTACAACATTGGCGATGGATGAATATTTAGTCGCGTTAACAAATTTGGACAACATTGTTGCGGTAACGAATATGTCTACTGATGCAACAATTTCAAATGTAGCGGGCCTAACAGATACAGTGAAAACGAAATTCGAAACGGTAACGTCCGAACAGATTTTGGCGCTGGATCCTGATTTAGTGATCGTGCCATCTTATATTAGCCCTGATATATTGAACCAGCTGGATGACGCAGGGCTTACTACATATCAAATTACGGATAACTCATCATTTGAAGGCGTCATTGATTCAGTGAAAGTTATCGGTGAAATCATCGGTGAAGAGCAAAAAGCAAATGAGATTGCAGCAGATATTGAAAAGCGCATGGAAACGTTGAAAGCAGATGCTGAAGGAGTTGAATCGAAAAAGCGCGTGCTTTACTATACAGAATATTTATCAAGTGTTACGGATAATACGACAATCGGCGAAATGATTCAATTGGCCGGTGGCGTAAACGTTGTGTCCGAAGCGGGAATTGTCGGGGATGATTATCCTGACTTTCCGAACCTTTCGAAAGAAGTATTGGTCGAGCTAAATCCGGAAGTTATATTTACTACTGCATGGGGTGCTGTAGAAGGTGAACCAGCATTCGTGACAGAATGGAAAAACGACCCGGCATTGTCGGACGTCGCAGCTATTAAAAACAATCAAGTATATGTTCTTGATGGAGCAAATGTAACGACGGCATCTCACTTTATTATTGAAGGCGCGGAAGAAATGAAAGCGATTTTAGCCGGGGAATAAAATGATTAAACAATATAAATCCACATCGATGTTTACATTGCTATTTATATTGTTGCTGTTTGCAATCGTCATTGCCACAATGTTAGGTGGCGTGACGATTCCTTTAAAGGAAACGGTAACAATTTTATTGTCGTCCTTGCCATTGATCGATCTGGATGTCACATCGACATACGAAAAAATCATACTGCAGATTCGCTTGCCACGGGTGCTTGTAGCGGGTTTGGTCGGGGCAGGGCTTGCTGTTGCGGGCGTTGTCATGCAAAGCATTTTTCGCAATCCAATGGCAGATCCGGGAATCATCGGCGTGTCTTCCGGCGGCGCATTGGGCGGGGTTGTTGCCATCTATTTTGGTTTCACTGCAATCGGAAGCTTCATGATTCCGGTATTTGGATTTATCGGTGCATTTATTACACTTTCCATTGTATATGTCATTTCGACAAGCAATGGCCGTACATCGGTTTTGACGCTTCTGTTAACAGGTGTCGCGATTAGTTCATTTTTATCGGCTTGTACATCGCTTATTTTAACGTATTCGAATTTAGCGCAAGTGCAGCAAATTTTATATTGGTTAATGGGCGACTTGAACGGACGAGACTGGGATCATTTACAGCTAATGATTATTCCTGTACTGATTTCATGCGTCATTTTTTATATTTACCGCAATGAACTCGATATTTTGCTGCTGGGAGAAGAGGAAGCGAAAAACTTAGGCATCAATGTGCAATTCACAAGAAATTTGCTATTAATTGTGGCGTCTATATTAACAGGTGTCTGTGTATCTTTGACGGGCGCAATTGGCTTTGTCGGATTAATCGTTCCGCATATGATCCGTTTATTGATCGGTCCTTCACATAAATACCTCATCCCTGCGAGCATTTTGGGGGGCGCTATTTTTTTGATTTTGGCAGATTTGATTGCGCGACTATTGATCCGCCCCGCTGAAATCCAAATCGGCATTATTACCGCATTTTTTGGAGCGCCTTTTTTCATTTACTTAATTATTTTGAATAAGCGAAAGGAGTTAGATTAAATGACGATTCTCAACATCCAAAATGCGAGCTTTTCAAGGAAGACCCGCAAAATATTCGATAATTTTAATCTAGCTGTGCAAAAAGGGAAATTAATCGGCTTGCTTGGCCCAAACGGCACAGGGAAGTCCACATTGCTGAAAATGATGTCAGGGATTTTGCCGATTGAGGAGGGTGCCATTTATCTATTTGACATGCCGCTGCAGAAAATGAAGCAAATCGAGCGGGCGAAATATATATGCTATATGCCCCAAACAACGCATTTGGAAACAAACTTTACTGTAGAGCAAGTTGTGAAGATGGGGAGATATCCGCATAAAAAGCGTTTCGGCAACTGGACGACAGAGGATACGGAAGCCGTGGAGAGGGCGATTGACTTTACAGGTATTGCCCATTTAAAGGATCGCTTGCTTCCCAGCCTATCTGGCGGAGAACGGCAGCTTGTCTATTTAACGAAGGCGATCGCACAGGATGCCCCGGTATTGTTATTGGATGAACCGACGTCTGATTTGGATATTTACCATCAAATTATCGTAACAGAGGTTTTGAAAAAACTAGTCGCCGATGGAAAAACAATAGTTGCTGCGATTCACGATATTAATTTGGCTGCACGTATTTGCGATCAGTGCCTTATTATAAAAAACGGCGAAATCATTGTTTACAGCGAAAATGATATAGCGCTGAGCGAACACTATCTGCAAAGAGGTTTCCAAGTGAAAGTCCATGTATATGAAGAACAATTCACAAAGTCGATGCAAATGATCCCATATGAGGTAGAACCATGATTTATGATGTTTGTGTGATCGGCGGCGGACCAGCCGGCATGTACAGCGCCTTTTACAGTGCTTCAAGAAGATTGGATACAGTACTTATTGAAGGAAATGATGAACTTGGCGGCAGGCTCAATTTGTTTCTGGACTATGCGATTTACGATATCCCGGGGCAATTCGGGATATTAGCGTGCGATTATAAAAAAGCATTGATTGAGCAATTGAAGGCAAGTACCGCAAATGTGCAGCTTGGTGAGCCTGTATTGAAAATCGAGAAGGCAAATGAGTTGTTTAATGTGACGATGGCAGCCAAAACAATTGTTGCGAAAACGATTATCGCAGCAACCGGAAATGGATTTAGCGAGGCGAAAAAACTAAAGAACGCCAACTTTTCGCGTGAAATCCATTATGGTACGCCGACAATAAAACAATATGATTGTCCAATCGCCATCATCGGCCATACACCGATGGCAGCTGATTGGGCGATTCAATTAGCGCTCCAAGGAAATACAGTAGCATTGTATGCAGATCAAGAGCTAAGTTTACAGCCCATTTTAATGGATGGGCTAGCATTGCTGAAAATTCCAATTTGTGCTTTCTCGGATTTCGATGAAGACGGCCATCATTTGATTTTTTGCCATATTGGAACAAAAAAACGATTAATTGAGCATGAACGGCGAATCGTACAAAGTGATAACGGGTTAACCGATTTTCCGGGCTATTTTGTCGCAGGAGATGCACGTCATGAACAGGGCAAACTAAAGCTTATACACGGGGCAACACATGATGCAATGCAAGCGGTCAATAGCGCTTTTCAACATTTACATAAAAATGGTAATTATCAGCCTATTGTTTCAACACATGAACCAATTTTTAAGGAGTGGAAGAAATGAAGAAGGATTTACGATACATTTGTTATACTTATATGCGCGAAAAGAGCTGTAAAGTGGACTATGAGCTGCTATCAGACTGCTTAACAGTTTCAATCGGAATGGTATTGCCGTATTTAGTGAAAGAAACGGAACAAAGTGTAAAAGAAGATTTAATGAAAATGCAGGAATTGGTGTATCATGCAAATGGTTCTGTACGGGGAATGCTTGCGATTACAGAGCAGGATATTGAATGGCTAAGTGGGCGCTATGATCATTATTGCGGGCTAGTAGGGGAAAAAACAAAGCATTTCGTCATTCCCCAAGGCTGTTTAGGAGCAATCCATCTTCACCAAGTCCGAAATGACGCAAAGCTTGTATACCGTGCGCTCCATCATTGCAATAAAGAAGAGCCTGTACCACAGCTTATTTTTAAGTTTACAGGCATTTTGTCGAATATTGCTGCAGTGCTCGCACTATACGTGAATGAATTAAACGGGGTGGAGGAGATTCCGTTCCATACGAAATCCTATATTTTAAAATAACCTATTAAATAGGAAGAAAGAGCCGTCCGAAAAGATAAATTTTATCGTTTCTTTTCGTGGCAGCTCTTTTCTTTACGGGATATTATCCATCATTTAAAACTTAAACGTATCATCCGTTATTGGGGCGACTTTTGCTACTGCGTAAGTCGCTCCTTTTTGGCTGAAGAAATCATATGTGGACCCTGTGTTGGAAATGCCGTTCATGACAACTGGATTCACTTCCTCGTCTGGGAACATCGTATCCAGCCCCAAATTCATCAATGCTTTGTTTGCATTATATCGCACGTATTTCTTCACTTCCGGGGATAGCCCTGTTTCCGCATATAAGTCATCTGTATACTTCATTTCGTTTTGATATAAATCGAGCAAATATTCGTAGCCCCATAATGTTAGTTCTTGCTGTTTTTCCGTTGTGAACGTTTTAAATATGTTCTGCGCGAAAAAGCCGACTGCCACTCCATGAATGGACTCGTCACGCAAAATTAAACTGATCACTTCGGCACTGTTTCTCAGTATGCCTTGCCCGCCTAAATAAAGGGGGTAGAAGAAGCCTGAATAGAACAGGAAGCTTTCAAGCATGACAGAAGCATACATCGCTTTCCATAAGCTTTCTGGATCATCTTCTTTTATCGCGGTATAAACCTCCCCAATGCGATTAGCTTTATATTGAAGAAACTCGTTTTTTTGTACCCATTCAAACACTTCGTCAATTTCCGTGTTTGTACAAAGGGTTGTGAATATATACGAATAAGATTTCGCGTGGATCGCTTCAAATGAGCCGAATACGGTTAAAACAGCTTTTTCCTGAAAATCCGGCGTGAATTTCGCGATTTCGTTCATGCCGATATTCGTTTGGACCGTATCGAGCAATGTTAAGCCTCCGAACACTTTTTTGTATGTATCCTGATGTTCGAATTCCTTCCATTGCTTAACATCTTTACTTACGGCGATTTCTTCGGGGAACCAGATCTGCTTCCATTGCTGATCCCAGAAAATGCGTGCAAGTTCGCTTGTGGGCGTGTTCCAGTTGACTGCTTTATACGTTAAATTTGACATGCGACACACTCCTCAATTGTTAGTAAACGTTGACGGACATAATAAACGGATTTAATTCCTTTTGTCCATGCATAAATATAAGCTTTTGCCAATTGTTCGGTGTTCCATTGATCTGTAACGTAAAGCGTCATGGAAATGCCTTGGTCCACATGCTGTTGGGCAGCTGCGTAAAGGTCGATCAGTTCATACGGGTTCACTTCATAAGCTTCGGTATATAGCTCTTGATTGTCATTCGTTAAAAATGGCATCGGATAAATCGTGCGGCTATCCGCATAGTCTCTTACTTCCACACGCTCTGTTACCGGTGCGATGGAAGCCGTACAGCTGCGGATGTAGGAGATACTTCCAGTGGGAGCGATTGCGAGCCTGTATGAATGGAACAATCCATGCTCTAATACATCAGACTTTAACTGTCTCCACATTGTCTGTGTAATGATAGGGGTTGCTCCTAGTGCTTTAATTACTTCCGGTAGCAGTTCTTTTTCCTCTTTATTAACATAGCTTTCAAAATAAACCCCGCTCGCATAATCGCTGTCCTCGAAACGATAAAACGTTTCTTTCTTTTCCTTCGCGATTTCCATCGACGCTTTTAATGAATAATAATTCAAAGCTTCCATGAATGCATCGATAAATTCAATCGACTCTTTGGAACCATAACGGATGCCGCTTTGTACAAGGTGACCATGCAAGTTCATGACACCCAATCCGACAGAGTGCATCACTTTGTTTGCCTTTGATACAGAAGGGACGTTGACGATATCGGTCATCGTCGAAACATTCGTCAAAAGGCGCATCGCTGTATCGACAAGCTGTCCGAAATCCTGAACTTTCGTTGCTTCATGAATGTCGATTGAGCCTAAGTTACAGGATACATCCAGCCCGTATTCGTTTGGTTCGTTTTGATTACTAATAACGCCTGTTTGCTGGTACTGAAGAATTTCCGTGCATAAATTCGACATCTTCACACGTCCGATTCCCTTTAATGGATGGGCGTTATTGACATTATCGTCCAGAATTTCGAACGGGTAGCCTGATTCAAATTGTGCTTTTTTTACTTCTGTATATAGTTTGCGGGCATTTAATCGTTTTAGTTTACGGATGTTCGGATTATCCAATAGCTCGTAGTACATTTCCGTAATCGAAATTTCCGACATCCGTTTGCCGTATTCTTTGTAAATATCATAAGAACTGAATAAGACGATATCTTTATCTCGTCGCATCAGTTCAAAGAAAATATCCGGTAAAATAATCCCTGTTGATAGAGTAGCTAAACGGATTTTGTCATCGGCATTTGGTTTTTTGGAAGAAATGAACGCTTCAATATCACCATGGAAGACGTTCAAATATACGACGCCGGAACCGTTTCGTTGGCCAAGCTGATTCGAATATGAGAAAGAGTTTTCCAGCAGCTTCGCAACAGGCATAACTCCGCTCGCACGGTTCAAAATCCCTTTAATCGGATCCCCTAGCGGACGCAAATCGGTCAAGTTTACCCCGACGCCGCCGCCTAAACGGGAAAGCTCAAGACAATAGCCGATATTCTCGGCGATTGAATTCATCGTGTCATCCATCGTTAATTTAAAGCATGATACAAGCTCGCCGCGCGCCTTTTTCCCGCTGTTCAATGCAGTAGGTGTCGCAGGCTGGTAGGCAGTCATGACCGCTTCAATGGCCTTTTCCGCCAGCGCTTCGTCGCCTTGTGCTAAATAAAGGGCGATAATGACGATTCGGTCCTCATACTTTTCCAGAATTTCCTTTCCGTCACGGCTTTTCATCGCATAGCTTTCATAGAACTTTGAAGCACTCATGAATGAAGGGAATCGGAATTTGTATGAATAGGCTTTTTTGTACATTTGCTTAATGAATTCCATCGAGTATAGATCAAGAAACGCTTTTTCGTAATAGCCTTCATCAACTAAATAGCGCACTTTTTCCTCAATATCGATGAAATAACGTAAACGGACATTGACGTCTTCCAGAAAATAGCGCCGTGTTGCTTCTTTATCTTTCGCCAAATCCAGTTCGCCTGTAGCACGGTAACGGTTCAGAATATCGTTATTTAATTTTAAATACTGTTTCATATCGATGCCTCTTTCCAAATGGAGTAATAGTAATCTGTAATCGCTTCATAATTTGCCGGAGTTCCACGCATTTCCACTTTTTCGATTAACGGAATACCGTATTTTGCAGCTAAAAGGTCACCTGCACGACCGAAGAAAGCATGACCGAAATTCCGGTTTCCGCTAACGATAATTCCTTTGCATTGATCGTGATTAGCAGTCATGAACTGGTCGACGATAGGGGGAACAGAGCCTAATCCATCCGTATACGTAAATAAAAGATACGGTGCATCAACTTCCTCCACCTCTGCTATATCTTTCGCAGGCAAGCCGAGTTTTTGAATAATGGATCGTATATTGCCAGTCCGTGAAGCAAAAATGATCATGCAGTCATTTCAGAAATGCGATCGATAATAGAAGTCGGCTCTGCAATAAATTCGCCGTTTATTTCAAATAACGGCACAGAAAGAAAACCTGCCTCGATTACTTTTTGTTTGGCCGATTCGTCAAGATCAATATTAATGATTTCAACCTCCAAGTTGGCAGCATCAAGCTCCGATTTCACCCATAGGCATTTTGGACAAATTGTTTTCGTGTAAAGTTTCATGATAGAATCCCTCGCTATATAAATATTACTAGTAATTGTGCCGCGCATATCAGGGGGAGATGACTGTATCAAATAAAAAAAGCTATCCCGGGAAAAACAGGATAGCTTGAAATGGAAACGGAAAAATAGCGCCTCCATTTCCTATTCCCCGAAGAAATGTACATAGTTTTATGGCGGCAGGTCTCCTGGCTTTGCGTCGTTCATCAGACAGACCTTCCCATGCAAAAAAGCACAGTGGTATTTCCGTCATCAGTCAGCATTTACAGTTGCGGGGACAGCGTTGGAATTGCACCAAACTTCCCTATTAAACTACATTTAGTAGTACCGCGATAAAAAAACACAATATATAGTTGATTTGAGTATAAGCTTTCCGATTAGAAAAGTAAAGTATCCAAGCAGAAGTCGGACAATTCCGTCGAAGAGCCTATAAAAATATGAGTTGAAATTTTTTTCTAAATATGTTTTCGTTATTAATAAAATGTGAATATGCATCTTTATCAATTATTAGAAAGTTGGTCCGAAATGTCAATCCAGTTAAAAATAAAAAAGATACATTCAGAAGCAATTTTGCCAAAACAAGCGCGGCAAGGTGATGCGGGTATGGATTTAAGCTCGGTGGAAGAAAAAGTTCTGCAGCCGGGCGACTATCAATTGATCAAAACAGGTCTCCAAATCGAATTACCGGAAGGCACGGAAGCACAAGTACGCCCCCGAAGCGGTTTAGCGTTGAAAAACGGAATTACCGTGTTAAATAGCCCCGGTACAATCGATGCAGGATATCGAGGAGAAATAGGCGTTGTTTTAATCAATCATAGTAAAGAGCCATTCAAAATCGAAAAACATATGCGGATTGCCCAATTAGTCGTGCAATATGTTCCGCAAGTTTTCATTGTGGAAGTGGAAGAACTCTCAAATTCAGAGCGCGGTGGACAAGGCTTTGGTTCGAGCGGTGTGAAATAATTTATAAAGCGAAACAGCAAAAGCCTGAGCTCCGGAAAACTCAGGCTTTTTACAATTCTTTTTGCCATTTTATATAATTGTATGAAGCTTGAATGACAAGTAAAACCGCTAGTAAAGTTGTGGAAAATATAAAAAAATCAGAAAATCCTGCAGCAAAATAAATAATTGCCAGCGAAAGAATATAAATCGGAATTGAATACATTGTGCGTAAAAACTTGCGGCGGTACGAAAGACCATAATAAGCAAATTTAAAGCCTTTATCCACTTTCGGTTTTTTCTTGTAATAAAAATAAGAACCGATTAATAAGGCTGAAATGATAGCGGTGCTAAAGCCAAACTGAAAGAAAAAATAAATATTGAAATCCACTGGCATCCTAATCTCCTTTACGTCCTCATTTTGTATGGCGATTTCCGCAACAAATCTGGGAACCGGCAAATAGTTGATAGATTTTAAATATGTGCTTGTGCACCTTAAAACGAAGCTGACTAATTTACGGAAGAGCTGGATAAAAGTTTAGCTAATATAGCAATATATAAGGCTGTACCTTTTACGATCAAAAAATCAGCGTCCATATCCAATAATCAGCAATACATTCTTCTAATAGTAATTAATCAGACCAAAATCGCTTTGAGAAATAATCGTATGCTCATTATATAACTATAAAAGAATGCGGGAGTCAAACGAATGAATATTTTGTTTAAGATATGCTTACATCTCGATTAATATGGGCTTTGTTAAATATGATGAAAAGCAGAAATCTAAGGGGCACTTTATATCTTGACACTCGATATATATCTGTTTTAATATATGGCTATCGATATATCGACAGTCATTATATGGAGGGGCTATGATTCTATTATCAGAACCGACTTATTTAATTTTATTGGCATTATTAAAAGAACCGATGCATGGCTACGGCATTATTAAAACAATTTTTGATGTAAGCGAAGGGCAGTATGAAATCGCTCCCGGCACACTTTATGGGGTATTAAAAAATATAGAAAAACAAAAATTGATTGAGGTTGTTGGAGTGGATTTAGATAACCGCAAGAAAAAAATTTATGCCATTACACAAGCAGGACGGAACACACTAATTGAAGAACAACGACGTTATGAAAAATTATTATCATTTACATACAAATTTAAACATGAGGGATAATATGGCATTTACACGAACATTAAGCAAAAAATTCAATTCATTTGAGGATGAAGAACATTGGCTGAACGAGCTTGCGCAAAGTGGCTGGCGTCTCGTAGATTACAGCAAGGGGGGGCTTGCAGAAAATCACTATCATTTCCATGTCGATTTAGATGCGAAAAATATGCACTATAAAATTGATTATAGAACTATAAAAAATAGAGAAGAATTTGACGATTATAAGGAACTTTTCCATGAGACAGGCTGGGAGCTTATAGCTAAAAACCATTCTTATTTGAAGTATATTTTTATTTCAGCCGAGGGCAGGAAATTTTTTCGGATCACTCATCAGTTATAGACCGTGACCGAAGACGCCGTAATGTGGTGCTCATATTTATAATCGGTTTTGGAATCGCTGCATTAAGCTCGCTGGCCGCAAAGCTTTATGCAGATTATGATTGGCTAAACGTACTCATTATTATGTATACAGCGCTTGTTGTTTGGTATAGCTATACGTTTTATAAATACCATAGAAAAATTCGTCAATTAAAGCAATTGAGGTGAACAGATGAAACGTTTGAAAAAACTCGACAATATATTTTTATGATGACTTTATTTGGAGTCATTCCGATTATATTAGCGGCATTTGATATTTACCGGGAGCAATACCAAAATTTTAAATAGGCATTTTTAGTTCCGCTTTGGATCGGAGTAATTGGCTCCTTTTTTTTTAAAAGTACAAAATGAAAAAAAGAAAATTGATAAAAAAAAATGAGCAACAATCATCAATCGACTAAGTAATGAATTTGCTTGGTCTTTTTTTACATTCCCTGTATTTACGGAGTATAATGAATTATCAGAAAAAAAGGGGGGTTTATATGATAAGAAAATTAAAAAATACTGACCATGATCTTGTTATGGAGTTAGTTGAGAAGAAGCCTGCCGAGAATTTATTCATTATTGGAGATATTGAGGCATATGGCTTTGAGTCGGATATTCAAGATTTATGGGGGCAATTTGACGACGAACGGCTTATCGCGATTTTACTGCGCTATGATCAGAATTATATTCCATATAGTAATGGGGACTATGATGTGGCGGGTTTTGCAAGAATCATTAATGAAAATAAAGGACAAATCGAAATTTCAGGACTGCGGCATTTAGTATTGCCATTACGCCAATATATTGAACGCCATATCCGGAGGGACAGTGAAACGTATTACGCAAAATGCACGGAATTATCAGTTCCAATTTCGGATTTGGACTTTTCGGATGTGACATATCTACAGCCGCATGAGTATGTAGAAAATATAGAAATGCTAAGCTCCATACCTGAATTTTCCACAGGTACATTCAGTGTGGAAGCAAGAGAGCGCGCGGAGAAATTTAAAACGGGGCGTACATATATGATTCGGGATGCGCAAGGAGTGATGGTTTCATCTGCATCAACAACAGCAGAAAATTCACAATCCGCTATGATTGTAGGTGTGGGCACAAGGCCGGGCTACGAAAAGAAGGGCTATGCGACACATGCGATGCTAAAGCTTTGCCGCGATTTATTTGCGGAAGGAAAAACGGTTTGTTTATTTTATGATAATCCGGCTGCAGGAAGTATTTATAAACGCATTGGTTTTGTGGATATCGGCTTTTGGTCAATGATACGGTATGAAGCGACTAATTAATGAAAATAATGTGCCAGAATAAATTAAATTCAATGGCAGTTATATTCATCTTCAAATAAATCACAGCTGCTAAGCATAAGTTGAACAGCAAAAAAAATCGACCAGAAGGGAATTATTATCTATTCCCGAATAATTACTAAATATAGATTGGCAGAAATATGCGAAATTTCGTTTCTGATTATTTATTTAGGGGGGATCGTATGCGAAGCTGGCAAAGTGTTTTGTTTGAAAAATTTTTGATGTTACGGGGCACGAAAAAAAAGTTTTTAGATCATCGTTTAATGGATGACTTCATTGCAAGTAAATATAATGAAGCGCCTTATGAGCTGGATGCAAAATTTATGCAGCAACACAGTATTTTAAAAAATGAATTGAATCACATGCTCTATTACACAATCAATGAACAGCAAAATCCTAAAAAGGTGATTTTTTATTTTCACGGTGGTGCCTATATCAATGATCCGCTAATTTTTCATTGGCGCTATTTAGTAAAGCTTGCACAACAAACGAATTTTACGATTGTAGTACCGATTTATCCGAAGCTGCCTAGGAGCACGTATAAGGAATGCTTTGAGGCAATCCATAATTTATATGATGAGCTGACAGCAAAGTATGATTCCCCATTTATTTTCATGGGTGATTCCGCTGGCGGCGGACTGGCACTGGCATTTGCACAGGATGTTAAATTGCAATCGAAGAAGCAGCCGCAGCATATTGTGCTTCATTCACCGTGGCTTGATATTAGAGGAGAGAATCCACGCTATAAAGAGCTTGAAAAACTGGATCCAATGCTGGGAATCCGAGGGGCGCAGGAGCTTGGACGGATGTGGGCAAAGGATGTGGATTTAACGGATTACCGGGTAAGTCCGCTTCATGGCGACTTAACGGAAATTGGGCAAATAACGCTGTTTGTCGGGACAGGTGAACTATTGCTGGTGGATGCGCAAATGTTTTTGGATAAAGCAAACAAACAGGAAATTAAAATCAATTATTATGAATATCCAAAAATGAATCATGTTTTCCCCGTCTTTCCTATACCCGAGGCAAAAAAAGCACTTCAAATGTTAGTGAAAATTATTAATGATTAGCATGATAAATCAGAAAAGCTTCTGTACAGAAATAGCGCTGTACGGAAGCCCATTCTATTGAATGTCTATTTCCGAAATGATTTTTGTGATCGGCAAATAAGCAAGATCGCAATTATAACGACCATCAGGTAAATGTTTATATGTACTTGCTTTAATGGAATAAAGTTTGTTGTCGATGGCAACTTCAGTAGTATCAATGCTTTTACCCCCGCCATTTACAAATTTTATATCGCACACCCCTTCTGCGGATTTAATATTGCCAAAGTGCAAATGGTAAAAATCATAGGTGTAAAAGCTGGAAAGAATGAGCATAAACAGCATAAGAACACCTAGCATGAATGTATTAGCACTATATGCCGATTTTTCCTTTTTCCAAAACTCGCGAATAAAAAATACTGTCACAATGATCAATAACAAAGCAAAAATTATAAGACCGCTATAAAATCCAAGCAACATTTTTATGTAACCCTTCACAATTTGCTAACTAATTTACGAGGCAGCTAGTAAAAAGTTTCAGCAACCGGCTAATTCGCAGTTTTTTTGCGTCGTTAAATTTTCCTGAAAAGTGGAAAAAGAAAATTTGAATATTTCAGAAAATAAAGTTGCCAAATAAAAAAGTATACTGTATAGTCAATATAATTTAAGGGGGGTATCTGTATGCCGAAAGCTGCTATGTTTATTTTCAAAACAACACATCATCATACATAAAAGTCTTGCTATCTTTATTAATTTTTTAATATCGAATAGGAAGACTTTTTCCAGTGGAATCGTATAAATAAAGCCGTATGGAGCTTTATGGAAATACGATTTTTTTTATTGCCAAAAATAAGGAGGAAGAAAAAATGAAGAAAATGGAATATCAAAATGTAAGAGGTACACAAGATTTTTTGCCGCAAGCAGAAGCAGTGAGACGCAATATCCGGCGCACGCTTGAAGATACATTTATTTTATATGGCTGTAAGACAATTGAAACACCAATCCTCAACTATAGCGATTTAATGACGTCAAAATATGCAGGCGGCGCAGAAATCCTTCAGGAGATGTACACATTATCGGATCGTGGCGATCGTAAGTTGGCACTTCGCTATGATTTAACGATCCCGTTTGCGAAAGTGGTAGCGATGAATCCCAATTTTGCGATGCCGTTTAAACGCTATGAAATCGGCAAAGTGTTTCGTGACGGGCCGATTAAGGCTGGACGCTTCCGTGAATTTACGCAATGTGATGTGGATATTGTCGGGGTTGAATCACAGTCGGCCGAAGCAGAATTAATGATGATGGCAGTGGACGCTTTTGAAAAACTGAATGTGAAGATTCAAATTCAATATAATAACCGCAAATTATTATATGGTCTGCTGCAAATTTTCGAGGTACGAGAAACCGTTATGGATCGCGTTATTTTAATTTTGGATAAAATGGAGAAAATTGATCGTGCAACATTAATAAAAGAGCTGTCTGAGCTTGACTTGGCGGATTCTTCTTTACGCGTAATCATGCAGTTTTTAGAAGCACCGCCTACACTTGATTATTTTAAAAGTTTGACAGAACAAAATGAATTTGTAAAACAAGGTGTTGCAGAACTATGTGAGCTGATGGACTATTTAGCGGCTTTGCAGATTGATGCATTATGCATATTCAACCCATTTTTGGCGCGCGGTCTGGAGATTTATACGGGAACGATTTACGAAATCTTCATTGCGGATGGCACGATTAAATCAAGTATTGGCAGCGGGGGGCGCTATGATAATGCCATTGGCGGACTTATCGGCACCGGGCAGCAATATGCGACAGTCGGTATTTCATTTGGTTTAGATGTCATTTATACAGCATTTGAGCTCGCAGGGAAAGTGGAACAGAACCTGTGTGATATCGATATTTATATCATCCCGATCAATACTGAAAAACAAGCACTCCAGCTTGCGACTAAACTGCGTAATGCAGGCAACCGCGTAGAAGACGAGCTGACAGGGAAAAAGGTCCGTAAAGCAATGGATAAGGCAAATCGCGAAAATATCGCGCAAGTAATCGTGCTAGGTGAAGAAGAGGTTCACAATAATTCAGTAAAGCTAAAAGATATGAAAAGTGGTAATGTAAAAGAAATGGAATTTACTTTCAATTAAAAAACAGGAAATGGCAGATGATTCAATATGAAAAATTTATTCGTCGTAAGCGATATTCATGGGTATTACAAACAGTTCGAGAAAATTCTGGAGTTTTGGAATACCGAAGATACACTTGTTGTTCTTGGTGATTTAATCGATCGCGGTCCGGAATCATTGCAAGTAATCGAAAAAGTGATCGAGCTGAAATACGCATATTGTGACAATGTGGTTTTTTGCAAAGGAAATCATGAAGAGATGCTGCTGAACTTTTTGGAAAACCCATTAGGTAAACAGGAGCAATATTATATTAATGGCGGTCAGCAAACAATGCAATCTCTTTTGGCAAAATTGCCAAACGAAGCCGCCGATTTACCGGTCGTACAGCAAGCAATGCTCATTAAAGAAAAATTTCGCCCGCAGCTTGAATTTTTGCGAAATGGCTTGTTTCATAAGATTATAGGCAATGTCCTGCTGACACATGCAGGCTTTAATTCACAGTTTACGTCGCTTGATGAAACGTCGGCATCTGATTTTATAAGAATTCGCAAGCATTATTTGCAAGAGAATCACACACCGTATATCAATGTGTTCGGTCATACACCAGTAAGCTATATTCATGAATCAAATGATGTATGGCTGAGTGAGGATAGGCGGTATATCGCCATTGACGGCGGCTGCTATATGAGCGGCCGGCTAAACGCAGTATTATTATCGCAAGCAGGCGAACTGCTGGATGTATATAAAGTGAATTTATAAAAAAAGTGCCCTACAGCAGGACGATGGTATATTTGTTATATTTGCCTATTCAAAATTTGCAGGTCGGCAATGCTTGATAAGTCGTTTGCAATCACTTCGATCGGTTTTTGGCAATCATTTTTTATCCACTCAATAAAATAGCCCATCGTCCCATACGCGGTGAATGTCGCGAACGCCTCGTTTTTTAGATGTGCGGCAAGCGCTTCATATAAATAATAGAAGAGCCGGTTTTTAAACTGTTCTTCATTTATTAGTTCTTTATAAAATGCGCGATTGCTGAAAATATGTCCGCAAATTTGTATCGTTGTATTAATCGGGCTCGTATTGCGATTCGTATTCCCATAATAATATGAAACTAATTCTTTCAGCTTTTCCTCTGTTACTGTATGTAAAACTTCATATTTATCCTGAAAATGCAAATAGAAAGTCGAACGGTTAATGCCGGCATGCGCAGCAATTTGCTTCACTGAAATCTTTTCGGGGGAATGCCGTTTTAACAGTTCTTTATAAGAAGCTAGGATATATTGTCTAATCGTTGGCTGTTCGATAATTTGTCTCTCGTTCATAAGTTCAGCTCCTTCATATAGACACTTTACTATACAATGTCGTTTGAACGGAAAGAAAAAGCTGGATAAAATGAACATAACGTGAATTTAGGAGGTCAAACATATGACAAAAGTATATGTAATTACTGGCGGCACAGGCGGTATGGGGAAAGCGACAGCAATGCGTTTAGCAAAAGGGAACACATTTTTATTGGCGGATATGAATGAAGAGCGTTTAGCACATACGGCGGAAGAATTAAAAGCGGCAGGTGCAGCGTCTGTTGAGTATATGACGGGGGATATTTCGAATCGCGAACGTGTGAAAGCGCTTGCGGAAAAAGCGGCTTCAATGGGGGAGCTGGCCGGAATTGTTCACACGGCAGGTCTTTCTCCAACAATGGCTGACTGGAAAAAAATTATGGAAGTCAACGCATTAGGAACAGCCTATATTTTAGATGAATTTGTTAAAATCGCGGGAACAGGCACTTCAGCGGTAATGATTTCATCAATGAGTGCACATATGGTACCAGCAACACCGGAAATTCGTGCTGCTGTAAAAAATCCATTAGCTGAAAACTTCATGCAAACGATGGAGATGATGACAAAAGGCGCAACACAAGCATCTTATCCATTCTCGAAACTATCTGTTATCGAAATGGTGAAAGATTTAGCATGGGCTTGGGGCGAAAAGGGTGCCCGTTTAAATTCTATCTCCCCGGGAACTATTGATACAGCGATGGGGCGTCAGGAAAAAGAGCAAAGCGAACAGATGGCAGTATTATTATCGTATACCCCATTGCGTCGTGAAGGCGATGCGGATGAGATTGCAAAAGCAGTGGAATTCCTTTTAAGTAATGCGGCTTCATACATTACAGGTACAGATCTTTTAGTCGATGGCGGCACAATTGCCAATATGGGACGAATGCGTGAAGCAATGCAACAAAATTAACGATAGAAATTAGGCAGTTGATTATATTTCTGCTATAATGATTTAAATTGCATTTTGAGGTTACTTCCTTTTCTTTTATAGATGGGAGGTAACCTCTTTCGTGTTTAAAGAAGTTTTTCAAGGGGGAAACAATTTGGAGCAATATACAAATTTACGGGCAGGAGAAAAAGGTGCCTATTTATCAATCATCGCCTACATTTTTTTGAGTTCGCTGAAATTGATCGTTGGGTATATAGGGGACTCAGAAGCATTGAAAGCAGATGGTTTAAACAACACAACAGATATTATAGCCTCAATCGCTGTTTTAATAGGGCTCCGAATTTCGCAGCGTCCCCCTGATGATGATCATCGATACGGTCATTTTCGAGCAGAAACAATTGCATCGCTTATCGCTTCATTTATTATGATTTATGTCGGAATTGAAGTGCTTTTGTCGGCAGGGGGAAAAATAGTGAATCCAATCCATCAAGATCCTTCCATCGTGACAATTATCGTTGCCGTTTTTAGTGCGCTCGTCATGTTCGGGGTTTATAAGTATAATATTGCACTTGCAAAAAAAATTAACAGTACGGCCGTAAAAGCTGCTGCATATGATAATCGTTCGGATGCTCTAGTTAGTATAGGAACTGCAATCGGTATTAGCGCAGCGATACTAGGCTTTCCGATTATTGATACAATTACTGCTTTTATTATCGGTTTAATTATTATAAAAACAGCGATTGACATATTCAAGGATGCGGCCTTTTCTTTAACGGACGGCTTCGATATTGGGCTCATCAGTTCAATTGAAGAGCGTGTTGCAAAAATTCCGCGGGTAAGGGAAGTGGTGGAAGTGCGGGGAAGACAGCATGGAAGCTTAATATTAGTGGATATTACAGTATGTGTAAACCCGAATTTAAATGTCCGCGATTCGCACACGATTACCGAACAAATCGAAAAAGCGGTTCAAAAATTGGATCGATATGCTACAACGCTAGTCCACATTGAACCTTATGATCCGAAAGAGCTTATAATTTGCGAAGACGATTATCACTTTTAATATTAAACATTGAAGATATGTCGGAATGAAATGTTTCCGGCATATCTTTTTTT
Source organism: Solibacillus silvestris (assembly GCF_051967575.1). Classification (NCBI taxonomy): domain Bacteria; kingdom Bacillati; phylum Bacillota; class Bacilli; order Caryophanales; family Caryophanaceae; genus Solibacillus; species Solibacillus silvestris. Next base: position 37,195 of record NZ_JBQCJW010000001.1, on the reverse strand, counting down.
ATTGACAACTGTGTAAAATCCAATTTCAAAGTGAATGCCATTTGGCTTCGAAATATCGGCGCCATTTTTTGCCCCGCAAAATTATGCTATACTGTCGACTAGAATAAAACGTTTTGAAAGCGGTGGATTTTTTGTATAAAACAATCGGTGTATTGGCACATGTCGATGCAGGGAAAACTACATTTTGCGAGCAATTGCTTTATCATACAAATTCTATAAAAAAACGCGGTCGCGTCGATCATCAAGATGCTTTTTTGGATAACCATTCAATTGAACGCGAACGCGGGATTACTATTTTTGCAGAGCAGGGGAGAATCGATTATAAGGGGGATGTTTATACGTTAATCGATACACCCGGACACGTCGATTTTGCGCCTGAGATGGAACGTGCGATTCATGTGATGGACGCGGCAATTATTATAGTAAGCGCAGTGGATGGAATCGAAGGCCATACTGAAACTGTGTGGAATCTGTTGCGAGAACAGCGCGTTCCTACATTTATTTTTATTAATAAGGCAGATCGCGAAAGCGCTGATGTTGCGGCAGTAATGGCGGCGATCCAAAGCGAGTTATCTCCAAATGCCCTGCAGTTTGACAACGGCTTGGATGCGAAAGCGAAGGAATGGATTGCAGAGCGTGACGAGCAGCTCATGGAGAAATACTTTGCCGATTCATTAAATGATGAGGAATGCGCAGTAATATTAAAACAACTCATACATAATGAACAGGCATTTATTTGCATGAGTGGCTCGGCTCTAAAAGATGAAGGAATATTAGCCTTTTTTAAAACGATTGCACAGCTGACGGAAACAAATTTTGATGCGAGTATGCCGTTTGAAGGGAAGGTATATAAAATTCGTCATGACAATCAGCAACGCCTAACTTTTATGAAAGCATTATGTGGCACTTTAAAAGTGCGGGATGAATTTACATTTGGCGACAGTACGGAAAAGGTAACGGAAATCCGGCTTTATAATGGAGCCAGCTTTACAGCAGTGCAGCAAGTTGAAGCAGGGGATATTTTTGCCGTGAAAGGGCTTGCTAAGCCGATAATCGGCGATGTCATCGGGGCTGCTCAAATGGATCGGTCAATTTATGAAATGATTCCTGCTTTGCAAGCGAAAGTAATATATGAAGGGGAGTTGCATATTAAGGAACTTACTCGTATCTTTCGCGAACTGGAAGCAGAAGAACCAAGTTTGCGTGTCATTTGGAAAGAGAAGTTTCAGGAAATATCCGTACATGTAATGGGCATTATTCAGCTTGAAGTTTTGACGGAGCTAATGAAAGAGCGTTTCGGCATCGAAGTGGGATTTGGGAAGCCGCAAATTCTTTATAATGAGACAATTGGAGCAGCTGCGGTTGGCTATGGGCATTTTGAACCTTTAAAACATTATGCAGAAGTCCATTTAAAAATGGAGCCGAATCCCCGTGGCGCCGGCATAACATTTTCAAATAAATGCCATGCGGATGATTTATCGGTTGGGCATCAGCGATTGATCAAGAAGCATTTGTTTGAACGGGAACATCATGGTCTGCTCACTGGCTTTCCGGTAACCGATGTGCATTTTACGCTATTGACAGGGCGTGCACATAATAAGCATACAGAAGGCGGCGATTTCCGGGAGGCATCATTCAGAGCTTTACGACAAGGGCTTGAGCAGGTGGAAAACCTTTTGTTGGAGCCATATTATCGATTTAAAATGAAAGCTTCAAATGAGCATATTGGGCGGATGATGACTGATATTCAGGCCGCAAGCGGAGTATTCGAAGCGCCGCTATTGACGGAAGATACTGTCACACTTTATGGAAGGGCGCCTGTAGCCACATTTATGGATTATAGTACCCGATTTGCCGCATACACAAATGGCAAAGGAGCTCTAACTTTACAATATGACGGCTATGATTTATGCCATAACAGCAGTGAAGTCATTGAAAAAATTGGCTACAAAAAAAATGCCGACCCAGAATATACATCATCCAGCATTTTCTGCGCAAAAGGAAAAGGCTACAGTGTCCCTTGGGATGAAGCAAAGGAAGCGATGCATTGTGAATTGAAGGAAGATGAATAGCTTATACAAACAGAAGGTATCCAGCAAAAAATATTTGCCGGATATCTTTTATTGCATGGCGCTTTTAAAATGAATCATTTAAAGAAAAAGCTATAATAAAAAGCTGGGGGTTGTAGAGTGGTTGCCTGAAACACTTACTTTATCGTACGTTTAAACAAAATCCCCAAAGTATTCGGGCCGCAATGTGTTGAGATGGTGCAGCCCGCTTTTGTAATAAGCACATCATCAAATTGCTTCAGCTCGCTTAGTGCCTCTTTTACTGATGCGACAGTTTCATCCGAGCATTCAGAGTGCGTAATGAAAATTCGGGAAGTATCAATATCAGTTCGGCCGGCTAAACGGTCTTTAATATACTTTTCGAGGCAGCCTTTAAAATTGCCGCGATATTTTTTGCCGACTTCCATTTTGCCGTTTACGACTTCAATAGAAGGTTTAATTTTAAGCAATGTTGCCCCAAATGCTTCGATGCTTGAGCAACGCCCGCCACGTTTTAAATACTCCATTTTATCGATTACAAAGCTTGCTTCGATTTCCGGGATTAAAGCTATCAGGCGTGCCTCAATTTCCTGAGGGCTTTTACCTTGCCGCGCCAATTCAGCCGCTTCGACAACAAGAAGCCCGCTGCCCGAAGATAGATTTTGCGAATCGATTACAATGATTTGCTTTAATTCCTGTGCAGCAAGTGTCGCATTTTGATAGCAAGAGGAAAATTGACTGCCTAGGCTAATATGAATAATTGTTTCATGCGTTTCCGTAAATGGCTTGAAAAACTGTTCATACTCATATGTATTAATTGCCGCTGTTGAACAACTTTTGTTTTCTACACTAACATATCGGAAAATATCTTTTGGTGTAATATCCACACCATCCAAAAAGTCATCCTCCTCAATGAGCACGTGAAGCGGTGCTAATGAGATATCATACTTTGCAAGTAATTCGGGGCTTAAATCGCATGTACTATCCGCTGTTATTTTTATCATTTTTCACACCTCTGTTAAATTAAATATGTACCATTGTAACATGGAGTGATTTGGAGAGGTAAGCAAATCGCCCGTCATGAACAGGTCCCGATACAGGGGAGGGTGGCAAAGTATGTCGCCTGAACCATTGTGCATAAATAGTAGGATTATTTATTTTCTTCGATTTTTAGGGAGGGGCAGAATCTGATTAATAGAGGAAGTGGCTTTTAGTTTTTTTTAAATTATTGCCGTTGACTGGAAAAGAGCATGATTAAAAAGAGGAAAAAAAGTTACTTGAAATATTTACGCGGAAAATTAAATATTTAAAAACGCACCCGTTGCGTTTTCAAAACAGCTAAATTTAGAAAATCTAAAAAGGTAACACAAAGGTAACATAAATCCCGGGAAAATCCGAAATTTCCCGAAAATCCAATCTTTGTACAACTCGGAAAAACCTTGTTATAATGGGCATTGTGAATAGATATGAAAGAGGGCGAAAATATGAACGCTTACGATGAATACATGAAACAAGTAACAGAGCCTATGCGTAAAGAGCTTGAAACGGCCGGCTTTACACAATTGACAACTGGAGATAGTGTGCATGAGTTTATGGCAGAAACAAAAGGCACAGCGCTTGTTGTCATCAATTCAGTATGTGGTTGTGCGGCGGGCTTGGCGCGTCCTGCTGCTCGTGAAGCAGTTGCGGAAGTTAAGCCAGACCAATTAGTAACAGTTTTTGCTGGGCAGGACCCGGAAGCGACAGCTGCAATGCGCGGCTATTTTGATGAAGTGCCGCCTAGCTCACCATCTATGGCGATTCTGAAAGATGGTCAATTAGCTTACTTCATCCCGCGTGATCAAATCGAAGGCTTCCCGATGGAGCAAATTCGTGATCATTTAGCAGATGTGTTGAAGCAAATATGTGCAGAGTAACCATTGTTACAACTGCAGGGCGTCCGGACGAGCAATCATTGGAATTGGCTCGATTCGCAAGTGAAGCGCTACATGCTGACATTATACAAAGGCAAAAACGATCGGTTAGCAAACTTTCCGAAATTTACGATGCCAATGTGGTTGTTGCAGGTAAAAACCGCTTTGAATATTATGCGAAAGGTGCTGAGGCGCCTTTCTTTTTTCATCCGAATTCCGCTGCATTCCGCCTGAAACGGGTAGCCCGCGGAGAAGAGGATCCTTTGCTTGCGGCATGTGCTTTACAGGAAGGGGATACATTTTTGGATTGCACGCTTGGAATTGGCTCTGATAGTTTATTGGCAGCCTATGCAGTTGGCGAAGACGGAAAAGTGATTGGGCTTGAAGCGGATGAAAATGTAGCGTTTATCGTGAAAACAGGAATGAAAACATATGACACGGCAGAACTTCCTTTAACGGCATGTATGCGTAATATTGAAGTCGTCCATACAAATGCACTGCAGTTTTTGCAAAAGCAAGGGAATGACAGCTTTGACGTTGTGTATATGGACCCGATGTTTGAAGAAGTAATCGAGGAATCCACAAATTTTGAAGCGCTCCGCCATGCAGGGAAACATATCGCACTGACGGGTGAATGGGTAGCTGAAGCGAAGCGTGTAGCGAAAAGCCGCGTTGTTTTAAAAGCGCATTACAAATCGAGTTTGTTTGAACGGTACCGCTTTGAACGCGACGTCCGTTTAACTGCAAAATTCCACTACGGTATTTATGAAAAATAATAGGGTTGATGCTCTCTAGATAAAGAGTTTCAACCCTATTTCGTTAACTAAATTTTTTGCGCCAATTCATCTATTTTTTCCGCAACTTCTGTTAGTTGTTTAATTGAATTTGAAATTTCATGAATGGCATTGCTCTGAGCGTCTGTAATATGCATTGTGCTTTCCACCGATTGGGAAACTTCAGCGACTTTATTTTTCATCGCTTCCAATAACTGACGAATTTCATTGACCGCCTCGCCGCTTTGGTCGGCCAGCTTTGTAATTTCTTTCGCAACGACAGAGAAACCTTTCCCATGCTCGCCAGAACGTGCAGCTTCAATACCGGCATTGAAACCTAAAATACGTGTGCTTTTAGCGACAGTATTAATCATCTCCAAAATTTTTGCTGAATCATTCACTTGATGTGTTAAATTTTCCTGTGCCTTCGAGATGTTCTGCATATATTCGGACAGGTTTTCGGCAGAGGAAGATAATTCGACTGTGGAAGCGCCGATTTCCTCGGAGGAAACCGCGAATTTATCGGCAATATCGACTAAATCAGCGCGATTTTGAACACTCGTACTTACAGCTAAACAACCAACGACTTTCCCCGCTCCATTCACTAAAGGCACGAATGCGATTTTTAAATCCATGCCATAATATTCTTTTGGAATATCTAATGTTTGAGCCCGATTATTTTTCATAACTTGCAGCATCGGATCTTGTGGAGTCAAAAGCCGATTTTCACCATTACCGCTATTTATTTCTTTTGATTCGATTTGCATGACCACTTTTTCTAAATCTGAAATCGAAATTAAAACGTCTGCAGTAAACAGTTTTTTTAGCATCGGCGCAAATTGGATAATATGCTGTAAAAATGGATCAAAGCTTACTTCAGTAGTACTTGTCAAAATTAAGTCCCCCTAAATTTCCTTTATATAGTTTTATACTACCACGGCTTTAGAAAAAAATAGTAATAAATTATTAAAAAGTCATGAATTTTTTCTGATATTTTTGCGGCCGTTTTGCTTGAAAGCCATTCAATAGTTTGAATAAGGGAGACACGGAAAAGTTGATTATGTATATGTAATTGTGTAAAAATGAAAAGTTATATCCAGCAACGATGGCCGCAAACGGACTCATAAAGGGAGATGCATTAAAATCCGCTTGTTTAATGCATCCCTTTTTAAATTCAACTCCTGTCAACCGTTATGATTCTTTTCGCATTATAAAGCTTAAATGTCGGCCTGTTTCACGATCCTGGCGATAGGAAAATCCATTGCCGCTTTTAAATGTACATAATGGATCAATCGAAATATTCTCTTCCGGCACCCCTGCAAGGACACATTGCTTTTTCACCGTAAGCTGGTTGTCAATATGGTATTTATGTGTTTGGTCATTCCAATATATATATTCATCCGCATAGCCCAGCGTCTGGAATTTCTCCTGCACATCCGAATCTACTTCAAATTTTTCCTGGCTAATGGCAGGCCCGATTATCACTTTCACATGGTGTAAATCACAATTTTCCGCCTGTTTTAAATGCTGAAATAATTTTAAAGAAATTTCTTTTACCGTTCCTTGCCAGCCAGAGTGGACAGCACCGATTACATCCGATTTTTCGCTGTAAAAGAGCACAGGGACGCAATCTGCTGTAAAACTGGAGATGACAATATTCGGTTCGTACGTATACAATGCATCCGTATTTGCAATGGCTGTCGATTTGTCTGTTGCCCCTTTTCCGATATCGGATTTTTCTACACGGAAAAAGTTGGCGCTATGTGTTTGATTTGCACAAACAAAATTCGAAAGATCTGCCTGTAAAAGTGCGGCAAGTTGTTGACGGTTTTCTATAATATGTGCTTCGTTTTTACAGACATGCAACGCCATATTATTTTCCTCGCCAAATGAGTCATCCTTCAATGTCACGCCAATTAGCCGTTTTTCATTATTTTCGTAAAATTTTATATTCATTTTATCACCCATTGTAATATACCCGTTTGAGCGGTTTTTGTATAGAGAAAGCCGATTTGGTATAATTATGAAAAATGGGGGGCAGCATGATGAAAAGTTGGCAAATTATTTTTTCGGGCTTTTTGCCTTATGTTGTGGCTGTGTTTGTTTTTATTAGCTATACATTTCCTTATGCAAATGAATCGATGACGTTCGGTGCAGCTGTCACAGTTGTTTTATATGTTCTGCCAGCCTATTGTTTTGTGATTGTGCCGTGGTATTATTTGTTGTATATGGTGCGCAAACATTTTAATAAGCGAGCTTTTTTCTTAGCGAGTCTCCTTTTTTGCGTAGTACAGCCGATAATCATCTCGATTTTCCTCAAAGTGAAAATTGGCGGCGCTGAATTTTGGCTTTTCGTTTCGCCGCCGTTAATAATAGGAATACTTATATTTACACTATGTATTAACAGATTCTTTAAAGCGAATACAGAACATGTGACAAATGGAAGGGGAGAGGCTATTGAAGCTAATGATTGAATGGCAATATATCACACCTGCAAAACAGGAAATCACATGGAGAAGTGAAGCGATGCCTGCTGCCCATGTGTATACAATCGTCGAGGATTTGCAAAAAACCGGGCGTCTGAAATCCGTTGTTTTAACAGATGAGCATGAAAGTACATGGACATTCAAAGAATTGAAAAAGTATTTAAAAGAGCTTGAAACCGAGCCTTCTGAAGTAAAGGTATATTTTGACGGCGGTTTCAATCGTGAGGAAAAGCTAGCTGGCTTAGGTGTTGTCATCTACTATAAGCAAAACGGAAAAAATTGCCGATTGCGCACAAACCGATTAGCTGAATATTTGATGTCAAACAATGAAGCGGAATATGCGGCCCTGAATCTCGCAATCGAGCAACTTGAAGAAATGGGTGTGCATCATCAAACGGTTGCGATCTTCGGCGATTCCCAAGTCGTTATTAATGAAATGAACGGAGAATGGGCTGTAACTGATACAACGCTGTCAGCATGGGCGGATAAAATCGATGCAAAACTGCAAAGGCTCGGAATTCGTCCGCAATACGAGTTTATCGATCGTAAACTAAATGCGGAAGCCGATCAATTGGCAACTCAAGCATTGCAGCATATTGATATTCATGCGGATGTAGATGTGCAAAAAGGGAAAGGGTAATTTTATCTTCAATATGCTTATACAGTTTTACAATAAAACTAGCCCTTTTTTCATCTTGTATCATTCCGCTCATTTAGTAAAGTGGTATTAGCGATGGAAAAGAGGAAGCGAAATGGGTATTTGGATAGTCATTTTATTAATAGCCGCCATAGCGCTTATGTTATTCCAGGCCGAGTTAATGTACATACGCGCGGAAAAGATAAAAAAGCGAAAGAGGGGGGATAATTCATGATTCGTTCTGTTGGAGCCGGAAGCACAGGCTTGCAAAATCAAACACGTCGCAAAACACAGCAGGAGCAAACAATCCCCTTTCCTAAAATCGGGGACTCCGGAAATGTGGGGCTATCACAAGAAGAATTGCGCAGTGGGCAGTCTGAAATAGCTCAATTGATGGTCGGTGTTAAACCGAAAAAGCAGTTGAAATCCATTTTTGATGAAAACAATGACGTCGTGAAGCAAAATGCAGATGGCGACAGATTGGAAGTAAGTAAACGCGCCATTTCGCTGGCAAAGGAAATTCTGTTTGCTTAAATAAAGAAGCTCCGATGAGAAGTCAATTTCCCATGGGAGCTTTTTTTCAATCCATTATTTTTTTTCCAATGCACGTTCGCCTGCAATACCTGGCTGTGTTAATTCGAACGGGTTTAATATAATATCCAATTGCTCTACAGTAAAGAAGTTGTATTCAAGGCAAAGTTCACGTACAGATTTTCCGCTATGAAGTGCTTCACGGGCAATCTGGCTTGAGCGCTCGTAGCCTAAATGAGGTGCCAAAGCTGTTACTACACCTATTGAACGCTCTACAAAATCATGTAAACGCGCTTCATTCGCTTCGATATGGTCCAAGCAGTATTTTGTGAATACAGTAAAGCCGTTCGTCATAATTTCAATTGATTGCAATAAGTTGAACACTAAAACAGGCTCCATAACATTCAGTTCGAATTGACCTGCTTCAGATGCAAGGGAAATCGTCACATCATTGCCGATTACTTGGAACGCGATCTGGTTAATCAATTCCGGCATAACAGGATTCACTTTCCCTGGCATAATCGATGAACCAGGTTGGCGCTCAGGTAAACGGATTTCTGCAAAACCTGCTTTCGGCCCTGAAGCCATTAAGCGTAGATCATTACAAATTTTCGACATATTCATCATGGCGATTTTTAACATGGATGATACTTCAGCATATGTATCCGTATTTTGTGTACCATCGATTAAATTATCCACTTTCACGAACGGGAAACCACTATAAGCGGCAATATTTTCTACTGCCAATTTCATATACTCCGGGTCCGCATTTAAGCCTGTACCAATAGCTGTTGCCCCAATGTTGATTTGAAGCATCGTTTGCTGCGCTTTTTTAATGCGTGCGATATCACGCGCCACCACTGCAGCGTATGCGCCAAATTCTTGGCCTAATCGAACCGGAACCGCATCTTGTAAATGTGTGCGCCCCATTTTAACAATCGAATCGAATTCCACTGATTTTTGGATGAAGCTATCACGCATGACTTCCATCGCCATAATCAAATTGTCCAAAGTTGTCACTGTTGCGATATGGATAGCCGATGGGAAGGCATCATTTGTTGATTGGGCCATATTAACATGGCTGTTAGGACTAATGATTGAATAAGTACCTTTTTCTTCCCCTAAAATTTCTAATGCGCGATTTGCGATGACTTCGTTGGCATTCATATTCATGGAAGTGCCGGCGCCGCCTTGAATCGGGTCTACAACGAATTGATCGTGTAAATGCCCTTTAATAATGTCGTCAGATGCTTGCGCAATTGCATTGGCAATTGTTTGATCCAATTTGCCGATTGCTGCATTTGCAAGTGCTGAACTTTTTTTCACGATGGCAAATGCACGGATTAATTCTGGGTGCATTGTCATTTTAGTGATTGGGAAGTTTTCTAATGCACGAGTTGTTTGAACGCCGTAATATACGTCCTTTGGAATTTCCAATGTGCCTAAAAAGTCTTTTTCAATACGTGTACTCATTTGTACGAACCCTCCAAGAGAATTGTGTAATAGTTGGATAAACAACTACATTATACGCTAAATTATCATAAAAGCGTACTTGCTGAATTATTAGATTATTTGACGTATTCATGAAAATCGAATTAATGGATATTTGCGCTGTTTCTACAATGCGCCACAGTCGAAGCTTTGTATAATTGTGCTATGATGAGAGGGGAATAATTATATATAAAGTCCGAAAGTGAGGTTACGACGTGAATTTTTCATTTCAAGACATTCATATTTTCGCGGAAATCGAAAAAGAAACGGAGCTTTTTAAGCATTATAAACTCGATGAAATAAAAGATAGGTATGATAGCAATTTTGTATATTTCAGAAGATTGCCTACGCTGCAGGAATTGAAAGAGACACAGTTTTATTTAACGAAGTTCCAGCGATCAAGAAGGCAAAAATTTTTAAAGTTCGTCTTTCCACAAGACGTGGAACTCCCTTTTTATATTCGCCAATATTTTTCGTCGCAGCAGTTTAATATTGGAATTTTGGAAATGTATGCGATCCAGCCAAATGTATTTACGAAAGAAAGAATTCATCCTTCTGTAAAAATCGAACCTGTTACAGCACGTACAATCGATTCCTATTTAGCTTTGCAATATGAAGAAGATCTACAATGGGGAGAAAGCTATGCGAACGGAAAGCGTGCCATGTTGAAAAGGGACTTTGAGCAGCACCGCAAACAGCAATTTATCGCATTGATCGATGAACGGGTTGTTGGTATTGTCGATGTCATTGAATCACAAAAAACTGCAGAAATCGATAACTTTTTCGTAAGTCCGCAATTTCAGCGTCAAGGGATCGGCACAACGATGCAACAATATATTATGGAAAACTATGAGCGGAAGGTGATTATTTTAGTAGCGGATGGAAAGGATACGCCTAGGGAAATGTATACAAAACAAGGATATACTTATATTGGAAAACAATATAACGCACTTAAAATGAATTTTGATTGAAAAACTGTCCTAAACAATATATTTTTGCGCAATAATATTGAATTTCGTAACTTTTGTTTCTTTCATACGACTAATGTATGAAAGAAACGAGGTGAATTACATTGAAAAAATGGTTTCCTTATATAGTTGTTAGCATAATATTTTTACTTGCAGCGTGTAATATGAATGAACAGACAAATTCGTCAGAACCTGTTGACCAAGAACAAACAGACAATAAAGAAAATGAAAATGATGATCAAGGCGGAACGAAAAGCAATGAAGTTCAATATGAATTATTGTTTCAATTAGATTCGATTCCCCCAGAAGTCGGTACAAGCATTTCAATCGTGCAAGACGAGAAGCTTTATACAGCATGGGCGGAAATTTTCGGATTTGACTCTGTTCCGGCAATCGATTTTGAAACAGAGGAAGCTCTTTTCGTCACAGCATATTCGGATGGCTGCGGAAGAGAGCTTGAATATATTGATAAAGAAGAGGAAACGCTGATCATCAAGTTAAATTATCATGAAAATATTCGAAAAAAGGACGAAATTGCGTGTACAGACATAGCCTTGCCGAACACATATGTTGTGAAAATGGAAAAAACGGATACGAAACAAGGAAAGCTGATTGATATTAATCGCACATCGTATGAAGATGATTCAATTGTTCAGGATAAGCTGCAATAAAAATCAGAAAGCGTGAACTGCGCGTAAATACAGTTTCAAACAATACGAGGAGCTACCAATTCCTTCATAATAAATAAGTATTGAATATTACACTGAAAATGATAGATTCATTATTTTCGGTGTAATATTTTTTTAGCGGAAATTTTCTGTAATAGGGATGCATAATAGTGGAAATATAGGCAAATTGCTAGTCATTTGTAGATTTGCATTTTAAGAGCATTGTATCGGATGACAATAATTGATAGTATTAGTTATCGTACAATAATAGTATTGAACGCGATCTATAGGAAGTTGGAAGATGCCGACAACTTATGGGCAAATAATTGCATATATATCAAGCGAAGATCGTCGTGGATGACACTACTGACGGGAGCAGTTTCTGGAGAGAGCGCGTATAACGCGTCGCCGAAGGGTTCATAATCTCAGGCAAAAGGACAGAAGAGTAATGAGAGACGTTATTATTCTTATTTAACAGGGCTGATATTTTTATCGGCCCCTTTTTTATTTTCAGAAAATTCGATTGATGGACCGCGTTGTTTTACTTATTATTTTGCGCTGCGAATAAGCAGACAAAATATTTATCCTTTGGAGGGAATCGTTTTGGAACAACATGAATTGAAGCGCGATCTTAAAAATCGTCATGTTCAATTAATCGCGATTGGAGGAACAATCGGAACGGGGTTATTTTTAGGCTCGGGAAAAGCGATTTCACTTGCAGGGCCATCTATTATTTTTGCGTATTTAATCGTTGGAACTGCACTGTTTTTCGTTATGCGTGCACTTGGTGAATTGCTTTTGTCAAAAGGCGGCTATTCATCGTTCACGGAGTTTGCGACAGAATATTTGGGAGATTGGGCAGGCTATGTGACAGGGTGGACGTATTGGTTTTGCTGGATTATGACCGCTATGGCGGATATTATTGCGGTCGGGATGTATACGCAATATTGGTTTAATATTCCGCAATGGGTGCCGGCAATTGCATGCTTAGTCGGTCTTCTGGCACTGAATTTGCTGACTGTAAAATTATTTGGTGAATTGGAGTTCTGGTTTGCCCTTATTAAAATTATTACGATTGTCGCTCTCATTGCAATCGGCATCGTCTTGTTGATCATCGGTTTTGAAACAGAAACAGGGAAGGTTGCCGTAGCGAATCTTTGGGAGCACGGCGGATTGTTTCCGAATGGCGCATTTGGCTTTTTAATGGCATTCCAAATGGTTGTATTTGCTTTTGTCGGTGTGGAGCTTGTCGGTGTATCGGCAGCGGAAACGGCCAATCCCCAAAAGAATATACCATCAGCCATCAATAAAATACCAATTCGCATTTTATTGTTTTATGTTGGGGCGTTATTTGTCATTTTAACGATCAACCCTTGGAATACGCTAAGTGCAGCGAGCTCGCCGTTTGTGCAGGTTTTTGCGTTGGTGGGAATACCGATTGCAGCGGGTTTGATCAACTTTGTTGTGCTGACATCGGCAGCGTCTGCGGGAAATAGCGGGATGTTCTCGACAAGTCGTATGTTGTTTAGCTTAGGAAACAATAAGCAAGCACCAGCACCATTCAGCCGATTGAATAAAAATGCCGTACCGCAAAATGGCTTGCTCTTTTCGGCGGTAGTTGTGTCGATCGGGGCATTGCTTAGTTATTTCATGCCTGATGATGCGTTTAATATTGTCACGACGATTAGTGCAATATGCTTTATTTGGGTATGGAGCATCATTTTAATTTCACATATTGTCTATAAAAAGCGTCACCCGCAATTGCACGCAAAATCGATTTTCAAGGCACCGCTGACACCGTTTATCAATTATGCAATATTGGCGTTCTTTGTGTTTTTATTAGTCATTATGGGTGTTTCGGAATATACTAGAACATCTTTAATGCTTACTCCGTTATGGTTTGTTTTATTGTTCATTTTATACGCAATTCGAAAAAAATAGGGAAAAGAATCCGGGCTTCCATAGAAGAGGCCCGGATTGTTCTTTTCGATGCTTTTTCAATTTAGGCTTACCTGTATTTGCATAATGGGGGTTAATTGCTTCATAATGCCATTTACTGCAGTTTACCTAATAGATGCTTCCTTGCTTCCATATATATTTTGTCATCGCAAGCATCGCATGAAAACTTCCCGCGCATATTCCGTTTGAACTTTTGATATTTCTTCGTGCCCTCTTTTAAAAGGAAAGGCTTTTTGCAGCAAAAACAAGTCGTTTCATATGTGATCATTTTATCTCCTCCTGAACGAAAAGAAATTTATTTTTCAATAAATGAACATAAACGAAGCAAGCAATCAATACACCGATAAAAGCGAATAAACTAGTAACAAGCCGGATTGAAAACATTTCCGCCAACAAGCCGATAATCAATGTTAAAGAAATTTGCATTATACTTTCGATTAGGCTGAGCGAACTGCTGAAACGCCCCATCAACTTTGCAGGAATTGTTTGCTGATAAAATGTTGCATATCCTGCATTGCTGAATGCCATGAACAACCCGAGCAGTATAAAGGCTCCAACAGCAATGAGCAGATTTTGCGAAAAATAAAAAGTGAAATAACAAATGAGAGTGAATGTAAACCCTGCTCCAATATACGAAGCCAATGAAAATTTATGTACAAATTTCGCGGCCAAAAAACCGCCGACAATAGCGCCGATTCCTGTCATCCCAACGATGATGCCATATGCAGTATCGGAAACGTTATGGAAATCCTTTAAAAAAGACATTTCCTGAGAATCGAGCGAATAGCAAATCATGAGCGCGATGGAATAGAACATGAAAAATTGCAGCATTGCTTTTTTTTCGCGAATGAACTGCCAAACGAGATAAAAATCATCAAGTATAATGGCAGGTGTAAGCATTTTGGACTGGCTGTCTTCTTTTTGCTGCACATTCGGCAATAAATACATCATCGATGCACTGAGAAGCAGCATGCAGCCATTCGTCCACATCGCGGCGGCCGTATTGCTGAAGGCGATAATTGCCCCGCTTAAAGCAGGTCCGATCATAAAACTCCCCGAGCCTAACATGCTATTAATCGCATTGAAGCGCAAGCGATTCTTTTGCTCGACAATTTTTGCGATCATATATGTGCCGCTCGGATTTGAAAAGCTCGTCGTAATATTGGCCAGAAAAATGAAACAATAAATCATCCAAATATCCGTAAGAAAGGGCATTGTAAAAACGATCAAAGCACGAAATAAATCGCCGCCAATCAAAATGAATCTTTTGTTTGACCGGTCCACGATGGAACCAGCGAAAAAACTGCAAATGATGCGAGCGATGGGGCCTATTATATAAATGCCTGCAACAGCTGCGGGTGACTGTGTTAAATGCCAGACAGACAGATTAAGCGCAATCAAATAAATCCAGCTGCCTAATCGGGAAATGCCGAATCCAAACCATAAATAAAAATAATCCTTCTTCAGCTCCATATGCTTCCTCCTTAACGGCTCATACGCTGCCGTATGTTTTCACTTGCACCGAGTGCCAGCTTATAGCATTGGCTCGCTTGCTTATAGGCGTTCAAATGTTCATAAAATCGTCCCCATAGCGGTGCATAAAAAATTGTCAATGCATAATATTGCTGGTCATTAAAATGGGGGAAAACCGTCTCTTCAAGCTCCTTTAGCCGTCTGATTGAATGGCCCTCTTCCAAAGCGTATTGAAGAAGCCGCCGCTGGTAAATATGGTGCAGCACTGAAAATGCAGATTCATCATAGCGTGAGAGTAACTTGTTTAATTGGGCGGAATCGTTTTGCTGATAGCAAGTGCGCATCCAGTTAATAACAGAATGCAAATCTTCATCATATTGGTTGGCGATTTTATAATGCTCGCTTGCCCTTTGAAATGATTGTTGGCACTCATAGCAATACGCAATATTATTATGCAGTGAACTCCATTGCAGCGGCGATTGGATTGAAGGTACATTTGCTAGCAAGTCAAGTCCCGCTTCGAATTCCCGCAATGCTTCACGAAAGCGGTGCAAATCATTGTAGATGACGCCTTTCATCGAATAGAGCTTAAGTTGAAACAATGGCTTGAACTGATGTTTGAAAAAATGGTTTGCCAAGTCAATATGGTGAAGCGCCTTTTGGAAATTGTAGCTTCGATGATTCGAAAAAGCGATATGATAATGGTAATTTGCAAGCTCGAATGGATGGGCGTTTGCTAAATATTGCGAATAGGCATGGCGCTGCTCTTTCATCGCCAGTTGTTCAAACTCCGAAAAAGACAAATGTCCGAATGCGGTGATCGCAACAAAAAGTTCTGTAATGCGGTCCCTTTTCCAACTGACAATCGGTTCGATTTCGCGCAAAAGATTTCTCGCCTGAATATCCTCTTTTATCGAATACAAATAGCGTCCATACACGAGCTTTGCGAGTATTTGCTGTTCAACGGATTGTTCATTTTGCTGCAAAGCAAGCAGCTGGTTGATTTCGTCGGCAGTCAATGCATTATTGGACAGTAATTTTTCATACGCCGTTTCCAAAAAAGCCATTTGATTTTCCAAATGTTGCTGAAGGCTAAAAAAGTTTATGCCCAACTTATCGAATAGTTGTTCATACATAGAGTTTTCCGCAATGACTAGTTCATTTTCGATGCGGCTTAAATAGGAGGGGGTGCATATGCCGAATGCGACCTCGTCCTGTGTTAATTTCTTTTTTTGCCGGAAGTATTTTAATAGCTTTCCCCAAGCCTGATCATTTTTTTCCATTTCGAACACCTCGTGTTTATTTTAACAAATTAATAACTGATTATATTGTGAATTTTCACTCGAAAATGGGCAATCAATGTAAGAAAAACGGGGAAATTACACAAATGTTGCGGTGAAATATGTTTTTCTAATTGCATAATCGCACATTGCTCTATATGATAAGAAAATAAAAAAGGTAATTTCGTTTCAAATGGGAGCTTAGATTGGAGAGATTCATATGTTTTTTTATGAAGTGGATAATGAAATTCAGTTAAAATTAATTACGCAAAATGATGCGGAGGAAATTTTCGCATTTATTGACCGTTCGCGCGATTATTTGCGGGAATGGCTTGGCTGGGTGGACAATACGAAAACGGTCGAAGATACACGCGCATTTGCCGCATTGAATTTAGAAAAATTTGCAAAGCGCGAAGGACTCGACACGGCAATTTTTTATAAAGGGAAATTTGTAGGGAAAGTGTCGATTAACACGATTAACTGGTCGCTCAAAAAATGTGAGATCGGCTATTTTTTAGATGAAGAATTTCAAGGTGAGGGCATTATGACGCGTGCTGTAAAAGGGATTATTGATATTGCGTTTCACGAATATAAGCTTCAAAAAGTTGAAATCCATGCAGCGGTGAATAATCGAAAGAGCCGTCATATTGCAGAGCGTCTTGGCTTTATGCATGAAGGAACAATCCGGCAGGCGGAATGGCTGTATGATCACTATGTGGATCATGCGGTATATGGATTGCTTGCAGATGAATGGGTTGGAGAATACAAATAAATTTTTAGCCTCGTCAAAATAATATTTGGCGGGGTTTTTTAGTTTTTTTAAAAATTTCCAGAATAATGGTTGCATTAAAAAATGTAACGGTGTAATATGTAACTAGAACACTAATACGGAGGAGAATATGAAATCTTTTATCGGTTTATTAAAAAAAGAGCATGCGCATTATGCTAGTTTGAATTTTGTCATGGTTGGCTTTGCGGTTTTTGCAATATCGATCGTCCCGGTCGTGCTGCATAATTATTACAGTCAATCGACCATTCAGGGCAATCGTTTTATATTCACTTTAGTTGCGTCAAGCATTGTTTCCTTTCTCTGTATATTTTCTTTCTTCTCAAGCCTGAAAGCGGATATTAGAAAAAAGGAGCTGTGGCTGCATAATACGCAATCGATTATTACATTAATAATGGCTAAAGCGGTGTATCAGCTTGTTTCTGTTCTCGTTATTAATGCCGTTTGCTTTACGGGGTTCTTCTTTGTCGGGGATCAGATTGATGGAACACTCGGTCAGCTTTGTCTGTTTTATATTTATTGTATATCCATCATCCTCGTCTTATATCCAACAATGCTCATATTAACATTGTTTTTTTATGCCATATCGCTTGAATTGAAGCGTTATATAGGCAAATTGAGTGTTGTTGTGTCGTTCTTTCTTGCCGTAGTATTCTTTTCAATGGCTGATGAAATCCCGAGCGGCTTCTTCCGATTCGGAAAAGTTCCGACAGACTGGCTGTTTGTGAATTTCCCGAAGTTTAATGGGGGTATAATGGTTACACAAATGGACATGTATGTAGGCAGCGAAATTGCATCGTTTTTATTTTTGGGCGCCCTGTTTGTCATTTCATGCAAATGGATTGAAAGGGTGATCACACGATGACGATGGATTTTGCTAAGGACCGTCCGATTTATTTGCAGCTCGTTGAGATGGTTTGCGGTGATGTAATCAAAGGAAAGCTGAAACCTGGCGATAAACTTTCTTCGGTTCGGGAATTCGCCATTGATACGGGAGTGAACGTCAATACGATACAACGTGTATACAAGGAGTTGGAAATGATGAATTTGACGGAAACAAAACGCGGTCAAGGGACATTTATTACAACAGATACGGCGATTATTCATGACGTGCGCGAGCAGATGAAGGAGCAGGTGGCAGCCCATTTTATTTCTTCCATCCAGTCTTTCGGCTTTACATTGGATGAAATTATCGAAGTTTTAAAAAAGAATGGGGGACGCTAAATGAAGGCTGAGCAACTATGCTTTTCATATGGGCGGAAAGTGATTGTGGAGCGCATTTCCTTTACAGCGGAAAAAGGCTGTATTATCGGGCTTATCGGCGAAAATGGCAGCGGGAAATCAACATTGCTGAAGTTATTCGCCGGAATACTGACACCTAGCAGTGGTTCGGTTACACTGAACGATGAAAAAATAACGAGAAGGCTCGCAACTAAAATTTCCTATCAGCCCGATATTGATTTATTTTATGAAAAGATGACCGCTGATAAAGTTTTTGATTATTACGCAACACAGTTTGCCGATTTTTCAATTGATAAAGCATATGAAATCACAGCTTTTTTGCAAGTGCCGACAAATATTAAACTTGGAAAACTATCAAAAGGAAATCGCGCAAAAATCAAACTTGCTACATTTATTGCACGGAATGCGGAAGTTTACTTATTTGATGAACCTTTTTCTGGGCTTGATCCACTTGCCCGTGAAAGTTTAATGAAGGCGATTATCCGTTTTATCGATATCGAACACTGCTCGGTCATCCTCTCTACGCATGAAGTGAATGAGGTAGAACCTATTTTGGATAAGGTCGTCCTACTGAAGGATGGGCATATTCGCGCAATGGAGGATTTGGAGCAAATTCGGAGCGAGCGCGGGGAAAGTGCTGTACAGTGGATGAAAAATTTATATGGAGAGAAGGTGTAGACAATTGACACAGCCAATTGTTGAAATTAAAAATCTGAATAAAAAGATAAAAGGCAAGCATATTATCAAAAATTTAAACTTAACGTTTTATCCTGGGCAAATAACGGGCTTTCTAGGTCCGAATGGTGCTGGTAAAACGACGACGATTCGTATGATGACAGGGTTAATGTACCCATCTGAAGGCGAAGTGATCATCGATGGCCATGCACTATCGAACGATTATGAGCAGGCGATCAGCAAAGTCGGTGTCATCGTTGAAAACCCTGAAATGTACAAATATATGTCAGGCTATAAAAACTTGCAGCATTTTGCAAGGATGCATAAAGGAGTTACGAAACAACGAATCGATGAAGTCGTTGCACAAGTAGGCCTGCAAAACCGTATTCATGAAAAAGTGAAAACATATTCATTGGGAATGCGCCAACGTCTAGGTTTAGCCCAGGCGATGCTGCACCGTCCGAAGTTTTTGATTTTAGACGAGCCGACAAACGGATTGGACCCTGCAGGCATCCGCGAATTTCGTATGTACTTGCGTAAAATTGCGGAAGAAGATAATGTGGCGATCGTCGTATCGAGCCACTTATTATCTGAAATTGAGCTCATGGTCGACCGTATCGCGGTTATCCAAAACGGCGAGCTTATCGATATTCGTGAGCTCCAGCAGGAAGCGGCATTGCAATATTATATTGAAGTGGGGCAAAAAGATAAGCTCCAAGCTATATTCGAAGAGCCTTTAACGAAAGAAAATGGCGGATATGTTGTAAATTTAACGAAAGAGGATGTTCCAGCGTTTGTTCGAAAACTGGTTGAAGCCGGAATTGATCTATATACAATTCAACCGATTCAAAAACGTCTCGAAGATCAATTTATCGAGATGACTGGTGGAGGTGCGATTGATGCAATACGTTAAAAATGAATGGATCAAAATGTGGTCCCAAAAGAATGCTTGGATTATGTGCGGGCTTTTAGTTGTATTAATCGTGTTCGTTGCAGGTATGAATAAATACTATGATGTTGATTCAAGTACTAAAGAAGCGCGATTGGCGGCAAATGAACAAAGGTTGACAGATTATAATGAAATGCTCGCTGCAGAAGTTTTAATGCCGGAAGATCAGCAATACTACAATGAAGAAATCGCAATGATAGAATACCGCATCGCAAATGATCTGCCATCAGCAGAATCAATGACATTTATGGAACATATGGATTTATCGTTATCATTGACGATTATGGTAACGAGCATATTTACGGTTGTTATTGCCGCGGGTATCGTATCATCTGAGTTCGGAACAGGTACGATTAAAATGCTGCTGACGCGACCTGTAGCAAGATGGAAAATCCTTCTATCGAAACTCGTTGCATCGATCATTTATGGAATTGCGCTATTTGCAACTGGAATTGTTGTCGCGTTAATTGTCGGAATGGCATTATTCGGCACGGACAGCGCGATTGCGTTATCGGTCGTTGATGGTCAAGTCGTGCAGGAAGCAGTGAAGAATACCTTTATCGAAACGACATTTTATTCTCTAGGCTCAATTATCATGACGATTTTATTTGCGTTCATGGTCGGCACAATTTTTGGTTCAAGTACGTTGGCGGTAAGTTTATCGCTATTCATCTTATTGATGGGCCAAACAGCGACAATGTTTATTGCCCAATATGATTTTGCGAAATACATTTGGTTTGCAAATGACCTGTCGTATTATGCACCGGGAAGCATGCAGATGATTGAGGGCTTGACATTCACGTTCTCATTAATCGTCAATATCGTTTATGCGATTGTATTTTTAGCGATTACGTTCGGCTACTTCATGAAACGTGATGTAACTGCATAGTGAAAAAGAAAGTTATCTGGGATATTCAAAGTATTCCAGATAACTTTTTAGTTTTTATTTGCAGGAAATTTTGCACGGACATCTTTTTTTCATAATTTTTACAAGAAGTTCAACAATAATCTATTATAATATAGCATTTATAAAATCCCGCTTTATACTAGAGAAATAAGCAACTTGTTTTAGGGGATGAGTAAATGATAAACGATAAGTATAAGATCATGATGTGTGATCGTATTATTTCCACAATCAATAAATGGGAGCAACAACCGTCGATCAAGGAACATGATTTATATACATTTCTACATAATTTAAAAGGAACGGCAGGCTCGATCGGTATGGAAGATCTATCGGAAATTGCCGGTACAAAGCTTAATTTTTTAGAGGAGCAAAGCGAAGAAAGCTGGGAAAAAGATAATTGGAAGGATTTTTTATTGCCAATCGAGGAAGTTGTCAGCTTTGTTGAAACGAATATGCAGCGGCACATTCAGGAAGAGCATGAACCCCATTTCGCCAGCGCCATCAACAGCAAAAACTTTATTTTGGTCATTGATGATGATATGGTGTTCGTCTCCTATATTAAAACGGTATTGGAAGCGAAAGGGTTTATGGTCATTGTCGCCCACAATGGTCAGCGCGGCTTGGAACTGATTTATGAATTAAGCCCGGCTCTTGTATTTTTAGATATCAAACTGCCGGATATTAATGGTTTTTCAATATTGGAAAATATAAATAAAATTAAGTCGAACCATATGTTTGTGGCGATAATGAGTGTGGATGACAGCAAAGAAAACCGCGCGATGGCCTTTGATCTGGGCGCTTTTGATTTCATTAAAAAACCGCTTGATGCCACTATTTTGACTTCGTATGTAAGAAACCGCCTGTCATTCAAACAGGAGCTGGAACTTTCGATTGTGACAGATGAACTTACACAGGTTTTCAACCGGAAATATATGAATCTGCAGCTGGAATTGCTGACAGAACAATATGAAAAAAATGGTGAAGTGTTTTCGATTGCCATTACAGATATCGACTTTTTTAAAAAAGTAAATGATACATATGGCCATATTGTCGGTGATGAAGTGCTCAAAGGCTTTTCTTCTTCCATCATGTCCGCAAAGCGTGAGGAGGATGTTTTTTGCCGTTACGGCGGAGAAGAATTTGTACTGATCATGCCGAACACAACGAAAAATGCCGCTTTCGGTGTATTGGAGCGCATGCGGAAATTAATCGGCGAACAGCAGTTTACCGCGAACGGGCAACCGTTTTTTATTACGTTTTCTGCCGGAATCACAGAGATTAGCGAACAGATCAGGCACCCGAAAGCACTGATGGAGCAAGCAGACCAGTCACTATACAAGGCGAAGTCATCAGGACGGAACCGATCCGTCGTTTTCACAAATGACGAAGTGTTCAGCAGCGTGCAAAAAGTTAAGTTGATCGTCATTGATGATGTATCGATCATTCGTAATTTAGTGGCAGGCTATTTTATGAATATGCAATTACCGGAAGACTACTTGCTCGAAATTGAGACATATGAGAATGGTGTAGAATTTTTACAGACGAAATGGCATGAAGAAAATACGAAATATATTATTTTACTTGATGGTATAATGCCGAAAATGGATGGAATTGACGTTTTAAAAGAAATTCGCAAAAACTATCAGTCGAACGAAGTAATTGTTTCGATGTTGACAGGCCGCAACGATGAGGAATATTTATTAGAGGCATTGGCAAACGGGGCGGATGACTTTATCGTAAAGCCATTCAATATTGCGGATGCATCGAATCGTATTCTTCAGTTGGTTAACCGACTGTTTGTAAAAGTACGTCAGTAGAAGGGAAAAGAATGATGAATAAAATTTTAGTAGTAGATGACGAGGAAATTTTAAGAATGCTTATTTGCGATACATTGGAAGATTTCGACTTTGCGATTGATGAGGCTGAGGACGGGGTGGAAGCTTTAGCCAAGATGAACGACAACGACTATGATCTTGTCATTTTGGATTATATGATGCCTTATTTGACTGGATTGGAAGTAATAGAGCAGCTTTCGCAACAGTATAAAGAAAAAACGCCAATTGTTATGCTGACGGCAAAGGCGCAGGAATCGGATCGGCAAATTGCATTGGACAAAGGTGCGAAATACTTTATATCGAAGCCTTTTAGTCCAATAGAATTGATCGCATTTGTAGAGGAGCTCATGAATGCCTAAATTAATCCCGACGATAAAAAATAATATCCGCAACCAGTTTATACGGATGCTGCTGTCAATGCTCTTTTTATTTTCCTTAATTGTCATCGCATTATATATATATATTGATTCGAGCAATGATAAGCTGATAAAAGAAAGAGATGCAGTAAGCGGAAAATCGCAAATTGTCCGGAACATGGATGAAAGTTTCAATGAAATATTTTTTCGGGCAAGGGGCTATTACGCTTTTAAAGATCAAGATGAGCTGAACTTATTGTACGATGAAATGGATATTTTTGAAGTGCAGCTTTCGGAATTTGGAAAATTGCCTCTTTCAAGCGAGGAAATGGTGCTGTATGGAGAATTGAAGGAATTTTTAATAGCCTACAGAGATAAAATTTTGCCGAGAGCCGTTTCATATGTAGATGCGGATGACTACGGAGCATTGCGCGAATTATCGGGCAGCGGCACAAATGATCTTGTCAATAAATTCATTTCCTATACGAAAACATACAATAATGAAACAGATTTAACATTAACGGATTTATTCAACCGGATATTGGAGCAAGTGCAATTTTTAACGGTTTTATATATTTCGCTTGGCATTATCGTCATTTTGATTATTGGTGTTATACTGCGCAGAGTAATCCAAAATCTGATTGCACCAATAGAAAAACTGACGACCGCAACAGATGCTTTTGCAAGCGGGGGCTATGTAGATATTACTGATCTAAAGAAAAAAGAAGATGAGCTTGGACTATTGGCGACATCCTTTTACAATATGACGCTCTCCATTCAGGAAAAGGAAGAAGTGCTGACAACACAAAATGAAGAGCTGATGGCACAGCAGGATGAACTCCAAGGCAACCAGGAACAGCTGCAGCAATCGTTGAGCCAGCTGGAACAATACAATGAATTGAATCATGCATTAACCTTTACACTGGAAAAAGGAAAATTGCTGGACGATTTGCATGAGTATTTGCGCCGCATTTATGAATTTGATTCTAGCTTAATGTATTTAGTCGACAGTAATGAGTTTGTGTCAAAAGGATTGGCAAAAGAGACAGCAGAAAAACTGATCAGAAATTTGGAAATTGATAAAATCGCAAGGCTTGAGGAAGAAAAATCGTTCGTCATACGTCGTCAAATCAAGCCGAACGGGCAAAATATTGCTCAAGCACCATATAGCGCGTATGACTTGTATGCATGCATTTTGAATTCCGAAAAAAAATTGGTGGCTGTTTTATTGGCGACACGCGAAGGATGGGACATTTCCAAACAAGATCTTCTTGATATTGATGGACATATGAACCAGGCTTCAATCGCCTTTGAACGAATCTTCATGTATGAGGAAGTGGAACGGGCAAGAAAGCTGAATCAAAGCATAATCGATACCGTGAATGAAGGCATTCAATTTGTGTCTAAAATGGGGGAAGTATTGCTATTAAATAAAGCGCTGTTCGGAATTATCCGATACCCGTACTATAATGTTGAAAATAAAATACCCCAGCAAATTTGGCTCAAGCATTTCCAATCAATTGTCGATGAATCCGAGGAGCTTATTTACTTCCTCAAAAATGCGATCATTGAAGAATTTGCGAATACGAGAACGATGCGCTATTCGATTGGAAATGAGATGCCGATTTTCGTTGAAGTATATGCTACTAGTGTATTTGAAGGTGATGAAAAGGTAGGAACGATGTTTGTCCATCGGGATATTACGAGCGAATATGAAGTGGATCAAATGAAATCCGAGCTTGTGAGCACTGTAAGCCATGAATTGCGCACACCGCTATCAAGTGTATTAGGCTTTACGGAATTGCTGTTAACGAAAGAAATTCAGCCGGACCGCCAGAAAAAATACATCGAAACAATCCATAAAGAGGCGAAACGTTTAACAAACTTAATCAACGACTTTTTGGGTATCCAACGAATGGAATCAGGCAATCAGCTGTATTCAATGGAGAAGATTGCATTTGTTTCACTGGCAAAGGAAGTATTAAAGAATTTCAAGTTCGATCCATCGCATGAAGTCCGCTTTGTGGATCAGTCGACAAATTCCTTAATATTGGCTGATGAAGAGCGTTTAGTGCAATTGTTGATTAATTTAATCGGAAATGCGGTTAAGTTCTCCCCAAATGGCGGCGAGATTATGATGAAAGTGGAAAATAATCAGGAGTCCGTCAAAGTGTCGATTAAAGATAAAGGAATCGGAATACCGGAAAATGCAATTCCGACATTATTCCAAAAATTTAAGCGAGTGGATAATAGCTCCCGACGCAAAATAGGCGGGACAGGTTTAGGACTCTCTTTATGCAGGGAGATTATTTCTAAGCATAATGGGGAGATATGGATTGAATCACAGGAAGGTGTTGGCACTACTGTATTCTTTACACTTCCATTATATGAGCAGAACCTTGGCCGGAAGCTGGATGTTATTCCGGCGTCAAATTCCTTTTCAGATCAGAAAACGGTTATGATTGTGGAAGATGATTTAAGCCTGGCATTATTATTATCGGAAGAGCTAAAAAGTAAAGGTTTTTCGATTATTTATCATGATGATTTAAAAAGGGCATTTGAAGAGGCCATACAAACGCCGCTAGTAGGGATTGTCATTGATTTAATCATTGGTGATAATATTCAAGGATGGGATTTGGTTGAAGCTTTAAGGAATCATGAAAAAACGAGAGACCTTCCAATCATTATTTCTTCTGCATTGGACAAATCAAAGGTGAATATGGATAAGTACAAAGTGGAAAGATACTTTACGAAACCATACCCGCCGGAAGAACTTTCGAAGCTTCTATTAAATATAAATGGAAAGTAATATTGGATGACCGCAAAAAGTAAAGGAGGTGGCAAAATGGCTGCGAAAATTGTTTTCCATTTAGATATGAACAGTTTTTATGCATCTGTGGAACAGGCGCATAATCCGAGTTTAAAAGGAAAACCGATCGCAGTGGCAGGCAATGTAAAAGAACGCCGAGGCATTGTCGTTACAAGCTCGTATGAAGCGCGTGCAAAGGGGATTTACACGACGATGAATGTTGGGGAAGCGAAGCGGAAATGTCCGGAGCTGCTATTATTGCCGCCTGACTTTGCGAAATATCGAGCGGCAAGCGCGGCGATTTTCTCAATACTGCGCAGCTATACCGATTTAGTGGAGCCTGTATCGATTGATGAAGGCTATTTGGATGTAACGGAGCGAGCCAAATCGCAGCACCCATTACAGTTGGCGGAGGAAATCCAGCAGCGAATTTTACATGAGCTTGATTTGCCTTGCTCAATCGGGATTGCGCCGAATAAGTTTTTGGCCAAAACTGCGTCAAATATGAAAAAGCCGATGGGAATAACGATTCTTAGAATAAGGCAGCTGCCGGAGCTTTTATGGCCGCAGGATGTTATTGCAATGCATGGTGTCGGGGATAAGACGGCGAAAAAATTAAATTCCCTTCAAATTTTCACGATCGGGGATTTGGCGAATGCAAATGAACGCGTTCTATATAAAGAATTAGGGAAAAACGGCGTGCGGCTAATGAAGCGCGCAAATGGCATGGACAACCGGGAAGTGGACCCCAATGCCATTTTTGATACGAAAAGCGTTGGCAACTCCACGACATTGCCACGCGATGAAACAGAATACTACATTTTAAAGGAAACGTTTGAAAAGCTTAGCAAAAGTGTTGCGGAGCGGCTAAAAGTGAAGTATTTGGCGGGTACGACCGTGACGATCCAAATCCGCAATTTTGATTGGCAAAATTCGTCACGCAGCAAATCATTGCGCAATGCGGTGCAAAACGCCGATGAAATTTTTGAAATCGCGTGGAAGTTATTTACCGAGCACTGGGATGAAACACCTGTCCGTTTAATTGGCATCACGGTTTCAAATGTCGTTGATCAATCCGAATTGACACAGCAGCTCAATCTTTTCAATTTTGAACAGCATATTAAAGATGAGCCCATTGTAGAGCTGGTCGATTCGATTGAAAAGAAATTCGGAAAAGGGGCGATAAAGCGCGGTGTTCGCGTAAAATCGAAAAGCTACGCATCCAAGACGAGCTTCAGCAAAGATTTTTTGGAAGATCATACGAATTGAATTCAAGGCTGTGCTGAAAGTTTTTGACTTTAAGCACAGCCTTTCCGGTTTTCAGCTAAACTTCCTATGTCAGCCAAATGTCTAATTTTCGTCATTTATTGTGAGAATAATTTTCATTCAGTTAGGTATGAGCGAAATGCCCATGCTATAATAGAGTTGATTTCAAGCATCAGGAGGGCAAAATGGGTATTCATCCGATACGTTTTTTACGAATAATGGGCTTACTTGATGGAATCTCGCTCATTACATTATTATTTATTTCGATGCCGCTTAAATACTTTGCTGATTTACCTCAATTTGTAAGTGTAAACGGCAGTATTCATGGCGGTATATTTATGATTTATTTTTTGGCAATTATACTCGTTCAATTGCGTATTCAATGGAATATCGGCTGGTCGTTTTTGGCAATCCTCGCCGCATTTATACCTTTCAGCAATTTCGTGCTCGAAATAAAATTGAAAAAAATGCAGCCTTTATTACATACAAAGCCATTTCCGAAACATTGGCTAGTCTATGCAATTATTTTCTTCTCGTTTTTCGATTTATTCGTACAGCTTCCAGTTATGAGTACATATGCTTTATCTGTCGGTGCGAGCGTTTTTATCGCGGGCATTGTTGTCGGCCTCTATTCGTTTATGAATACGTTCGGCAATATTTTTTCTGGTGTATTTACAGATAAAATCGGCGCGTTCCGAATTTTAGTATTCGGGCTTTTCACTTCTGCAATGTCGCTATTATGCTATCAGCTTGTCGATAATACTGCCGTTCTTTTAATTGTTCGCTGCATTCACGGATTTAGCAGCGGTTTTATTACACCGGCTGCTTTTACGCTGCTTGCGAATATGCGCACGGCAAAAGAGCAAGGAAGCGGCAGTGCTGTTACAGGCTCGTTTGTCGGCATTGCCGCTATCGTCGGACCTGCTTCAAGCGGAATTTTGGCGAGCAAAATTTCCGTGCCGAATGTGCTCAGTCTTGTCGCACTATATGGCATTATTTTATTAATCGGGCTGCTGCTATTTTTGCGCAAATCCCCATTGCCAAAGCGGAAAAAGAAGGAAACCTCCGAAAAGCTGCAATGGAACAACGGAATTTTAAAAGCATATTGCGGGGCGTTTTTCCTCATGTTTTCGCAAGGCGTGCTCGCATATTTATTGCCGATTTACGTGCAGGATTTAGGCTATGGGGCCCGAATGTCCGGCACGCTGCTGAGTGTATTCGGCATTGTTGCCGTATTGATTTTTGTTTTGCCGACGAATAAAATTTTCGATTATTTCGATGCGCAGTTTACATTGCTGATCGGTGTTTTATTGCTTGGGATTGCGCAAATCGGAATTGGCCTAACGTCCGAAATGACATGGCTTTATGCGATACTTGCATTATACGGGGTAGGATTCGCGTTCTTGTTTCCTTCCATCAATGCTATATTAATCGAAGCAACGACGGAAAAAATCCGCGGAAAGGCATATGGTTATTTTTATGCGTTTTTCTCATTTGGCGTTGTGGCTGGATCTTCGGTATTGGGAACACTTAATTTAGTCGGCACATCCGGCTTTTTATTCACGGGGATATTGCTGTTCAGCTTCTGTGGTTTTATAAGCTTTTCATTATTTAGGTCCGATGCTTCGCTGGTGAAGGCTAAAGCGTAAATAAATTTGGCGCAGCCATTAATCAATCTATATTAATGCTGTTTTCCTCTGCAATGCAAATTTCTTTCTGATGCGCTTTGTTGAATAGTCATGTATACTAGACAAGGTGATTTTTACGAGCGAATATCGAATCGAAAGGAATTTAAAAACATGGTAAAATTACATTTAGAAGTATTGGAACGATGCAGTAAAGAGACGGAAGATACGATTACTGCAGAAAATATCGAATTTGCAGCAACTCCGATTCATTATTTGAAGGACAATCAAGGTGAGTTTATCTATACGGAATGTGCCGAATTCAATGATATCCGTATCGATGCTGTTGCACTTGAATTTGATGATGCATTCAATTTATATACGGCATTATTCGGCTTGAAACTGCAAAAGAAGCATAGTGAAGCAATTCGCAGCTATTTAAAGGAAAATGTAAAATCGGCATTAGGGAGCAGCAGTGCGTCCTTTTCGGGTCAAGAAGGGCTATGGGAACTGAATATTGCCGTCGATTGTATTGAAGGTTTTCATGAGCAGTCTTCCATCGAGGAAGTGTGTGAACTGCTTTATCATTTTGTTGCGCGATTATTAAATACAGTTGAAAAATAAGCGACGATGAATTATTTATACTGCTTTGCGTGGAAAAAAGATGAATATGAACTTTCAAGATTGGAAATGCGCA
Source organism: Solibacillus silvestris (assembly GCF_051967575.1). Classification (NCBI taxonomy): domain Bacteria; kingdom Bacillati; phylum Bacillota; class Bacilli; order Caryophanales; family Caryophanaceae; genus Solibacillus; species Solibacillus silvestris. Next base: position 7,820 of record NZ_JBQCJW010000001.1, on the reverse strand, counting down.
CATTTTTCAACTTTCATGTGGAAGGAAATCTTTTGATCAGCAAGCAAAAAATTGCACCGAGCCGCAGCCCATTTATGCGGGCGCGTTTAAATATTCTGCTTGAGGCAAATTCGATCGGACAGCTTGTGGAAATGGCCGGGAATTTGCAGCTTGGAGAATGCACTTTTAAAATACATTGCCTGAATAATAGTGAAGATGCGGTTGAACCAAAATTAAATCGTACTGTCCGGAATGATTATATGAAGCAGCTTGGCTATGCTATAAAAGCGGAACCGGATTTGCATAAGCCGGATATTATACTTGGGCTGGTCCTTCATGAAGAGCGTTTTTATTTGGGCGAGCTTGTCTATGGCGAGGCAGTGTGGTTTAAGCATATGCAAAAACCCGAAATGTATTCGACGGCACTTAGCACACGGGATGCCCGGGCCATTGTTAATATTGCGGCACCATATCCGGAAGGCTTAAAAATTATCGATCCTTGCTGTGGCATAGGAACCGTTTTAGTGGAGGCAATGAGCATGGGGATTGCCATTGAAGGCCGCGATATTAATAAGCGTGTTGTATGGGGCTCTCGCATTAATCTCCGTCACTTTGGCTATGAGCCGAATGTAGAGATTGGACCGATTGAAGAGGCAAAAGAAGGCTATGATGTAGCCATTATCGATATGCCGTATAATTTATTTACACATACAACGGGCGATTTGCAGCAAAGCATTATTGCAAATGCGCGAAGAATCGCGAAGCGTATCGTTATTGTTACGATCGAAACGATGGATGATATGATACATGAGGCCAATTTAACAATTAAAGAAAGAGCCATACTGAAAAAAGGCAAATTTGAACGCCAAGTAATAGTATGCGAATAACTAAAAACATTTCAATCCAAATTAGAATGGATTGGAATGTTTTTTTAATGCGCAAATTATTGACAGCATATCATTTACATGTTATATTTATCTCGAATTAAAGATAAATGAATTCGTAATAATAGAGGGGAGGTTTCTTTATGAGTGAATATGAAAAGCAATTAAAGGCATTTACAGTTTTGCACAGGGCAACTTCAGCCGTACATGAAGCAACGAAAAAAGATATTCAACAAAATGATTTAAATTTAACCGAATTTGCCGTGATGGAAATGCTATATCACAAGGGAGATCAACCAATCCAAATTATAGGCAAAAAAGTATTGATCGCGAGCAGCAGCATTACGTATGTAGTCGATAAGCTCGAAAAAAAAGGACTTGTTTCACGTATAGCTTGTCCATCTGATCGCCGTGTTACATTTGTATCGTTAACAGATCAGGGAAAAGAAATGATCGAATCGATTTTTCCATCGCATGAAAAAAAGATCGCCTCAATTTTTGATGTACTATCAGCTGAAGAACTGCAACTGCTTACCGAATATTTAAAGCGTATTGGACTTCATGCAAGCAAATTATAAATTTTAAGTAATTATACGATGCAAAAGATTTTTCTGAATTAATATTTCGAAATCGAGAAAATGGAGGAAATAAATATGAACCATATTAAAGGTATTCACCACGTTACAGCAATTACGAGCAGTGCAGAAAAAAATTATGAGTTTTTCACATATGTATTAGGAATGCGACTTGTGAAAAAAACGGTCAACCAGGACGATATCCAAACATACCACCTGTTTTTCGCGGATGATAAAGGTTCAGCCGGGACTGATATGACATTCTTCGATTTCCCTGGCATTCAAAAAGGCAAACATGGCACAGATGAAATTTACAAAACTGCTTTCCGTGTGCCAAATGATGCGGCGCTCGATTATTGGGTAAAACGCTTTGACCGCCTGCAAGTAAAGCATGAAGGAATAAAAACATTATTCGGCAAGCAAACATTGTCATTCGTCGATTTTGATGACCAGCAATATATGCTCGTTTCCGATGAAAATAACAAAGGGATTGCATCAGGCACACCATGGCAAAACGGTCCGATCCCATTGGAATTTGCGATCACGGGTTTAGGCCCTGTTCATATCCGTGTGTCAAGATTCGATTATTTCAAGGAAGTATTGGAAAAGGTGATGGTAATGCGCGAAGTGGCCCAGGAAGATTCCTTGTACTTATTTGAAGTGGGCGATGGCGGAAACGGGGCATCGGTAATTGTCGAGCACAATACGGTATTACAGTCTGGGCGCCAAGGTTTCGGGACGGTGCATCATGCGGCATTCCGTGTTGAGGATACAGCCGTATTGCATGAGTGGATCAATCGTCTGGAAAGCTTCGGCTTCGGTACTTCAGGCTATGTGGACCGTTTCTTCTTTGAATCGCTCTATGCGCGTGTAGCACCTGGCATTTTATTTGAATGGGCAACAGATGGACCAGGCTTTATGGGCGATGAGCCATATGAAACTGTCGGGGAAAAACTTTCATTGCCGCCATTTTTGGAAAGCAAGCGCGACTATATTGAAAGTGTCGTGCGTCCGATTGATACAGTGCGCTCAACAAAAACTATTGAAAAAGAATATGAATAGTTTTAATAAATGATTGAGAATGGAGAATGTCCGATGAACTATATATTTACTAAAGGCAAAGAAGATAAACCGGTATTTTTATTGCTGCATGGCACAGGCGGGGATGAAAACAGTCTGCTTGCCCTCGCAGAAATCATTGACCCGGAAGCATCTGTTTTAAGCGTACGGGGCAATATTCTGGAGCATGGGATGCCGCGATTTTTCCGTCGCTTAGCGGAAGGCGTATTTGATATGGACGATTTAGCATTCCGCACGAAAGAGCTGTATGAATTTATCGGCGAGAAAGCGGCAGAATACCAGTTTGACCGTAAAAACATCATTGCAATCGGCTATTCGAACGGTGCAAATATTGCCGCGAACCTGCTGTTTGAATATGAAAACGCCTTGAAGGGCGCGATTTTGCATCATCCGATGGTGCCGAATCATGAAGCGACTGTTGCTAAACAAGAAGGCACATATGTGTTTATAGCGGCAGGTGTCAATGACCCGATCTGCCCGCAGCAAGAGGCAACAGATCTGGAGCGTTATTTGCAGGATGCAGGCGCAAACGTGACATTGGAATGGGAAACAAACGGGCATCAGCTTACAATGAATGAAGTTCAAAAAGCGAAGGCTTGGTATGATAAAACTTTTTAAAGAATAAACAATAAGGCATTTTCTGTTGTATTTTGATCAGGAAGTGCCTTTTTTCATTTACGCTTTCATAAAATTATGGAGAGCTTTTTAAGAAGACGATAATAAGCGGAGTTTTTCCGGCTATCTTTCTGGATGGGCTTTTATTTTGGCCTCCTAATCTACATGTCAATACAAGCGGTTCCATTTTTCCTTTGCATAAACTTATTTGCAATCTATAATAAATATAACGATAGTAAAAAGCTTCTACATGAGGCAAACTAAACTCGTGTTAGGAGGAAATGACATGCAAATACAATTTTTGGGCACAGGTGCAGGAATGCCGTCAAAAGAACGCAATACGAGTTCGATTGCATTCAAGCTTTTGGAAGAGCGGGGAACCATTTGGCTGTTTGACTGCGGTGAAGCGACACAGCACCAAATTTTGCATACAGCGATAAAACCGCGCAAAATCGATAAAATTTTTATTACGCATTTACACGGCGACCACATATTCGGGCTGCCCGGCTTTTTGAGCTCCCGATCCTTTTTGGGCGGGGAGGATGTGCTGACAATTTACGGACCAGCCGGATTGAAGCAATGGATTGAACAAACATTGCACTTATCGAAAACCCATTTAACGTATCCGATTGAATTTGTGGAAGTAACAGAGGGCAAAGTATTTGAAGACGGAAAATTTACGGTTCGTGCTTTGCCGCTTCAGCATGTCGTCCCATGTTTCGGCTACCGGATTGAACAAAAGCCGATGCAAGGTGAACTGCTGATCGACAAGGCTCTAGCTTACGGGGTGCCAAAAGGTCCGTTATTAGGTCGTTTAAAAGCAGGCCATTCCGTACAGTTGGAGGATGGAACGATTGTGGAAAGCAGTGATGTGACGTCACCGCCGCAGCAAGGGTTCACTGTTGCAATCTTGGGAGATACAAAGTACTGCGAAAACAGTATCCGGTTAGCAGAGCATGCAGATGTGGTCATCCATGAAGCAACATTTGACCATTCGACAATCGAGCTTGCGGGCAAGTATGGGCATGCGACAAATACAGAAGCGGCGCAAATAGCGAAACAGGCACAGGCGAAAACTCTGTTGCTGAATCATATTAGTGCACGTTTCCTTAAGCATGACTTGATCCTGTTTTTGGACGAAGCAAAAACAATTTTCGAAAACAGCTATTTAACAAATGATTTCAGCCAGTATGAGTGGCGGAAAAATGAATTGATTGAAATTGAATAAGCATATGTAAATGAGGTATATAGTAAAAGGATAAAGTATTTACTATACACCTTTTTGCTTATTTGAGAAAATTCTAGTCATTTGCAGAAGTAATTCGCTATAATGGAGAAAAGGGGGATGAATGATGCAGCAACCGACAATTTCACCGAAAGTATTACGATTGCTAGTTATTTTTCCAAATGTAATGAGCTATATTTTATTATTTGGAGTCGTTGTGTACATACGAACAAACCTGGAAATGCTGAAGGCGACAGACAGCTTAATGATGTGGCTGATCATTGCCGCGGTATTGGGGCCCATTTCGCTTTATACGACATTCAGTATTGCGAAGCGGATTAAGAATGGTACTTTGTAAAAATTTAACAGATTTATTTTATGATAATAAATCATCTGCAATATGAAGCGCATGCAAAAACACTCAGTTATTTTTTGAACTGAGTGTTTTCTTATGAATTCTATTCCCTTATCAATCGCAGCAGCTGTAAACCGTCAGACGGATGGCTGCTATATCCCGCCATCCAACGAGGATAGGTAACCGGTATAATCGTAAATAAAAATTGAAAAAAATTCAAAACTGCTGTCGCCCATAAGAGTGAATGCAAATCCCCGATAGATATATTGTTTGCGAATAAGAAACATACTACGGAAATTAACAATGACAGTGCCGGACCACCTACTAAACTACAGACACGTTGTTGTTTATTTAATTCTTTTTCCCAGTAGCAATAACCTGTATATGACCAAACGATATGAAAATGAAGTCTTCCAAATCTAAAATTTTCTCTGTTCTTCTCAGTTGTATGACCCAAATTAATATGTGCGTGAGACTTTGAAGAAATGACGACTCCGAGTCCATGCCCTATTTCATGCAATAAGACAGTCATCGGCCAAACTAGTAAATAAAAAATTAAAAATATTAACAAATCTTTCTCCTTCTTTTTTTAACTGAAATTTGGATGCAGCAAAAAAAGAAAGACACAAATTCATACAAATTGTGTCTTCCATTTCACGATCATTTACTGTTTTACCCTTATTATCCTATAAAACTATTCCCCGCGCGCCAGTTCTCTTGAGCGGTTTTCTGCACTTCGGACACAGTTTACAATGGCCTCGTTAAACGACATCGATTCAAGTGCCTTAATCCCGGCCTCTGTCGTTCCGCCTGGACTTGTCACTTTTCTGCGCAATATTGCAGGCTCCACATTTCCGGATTTTAGCATTTCCGCAGAACCGGCAATTGTCTGTACCATCAGTTCACGGACAATTTCCTTTGATAAACCGAATTCAGCCCCGGCACGTTCAAATGCTTCAACTAAATAATACAAATAGGCAGGGCCGCTTCCGGAGAGTGCAGTGACTGCATGAAGCTTTTCCTCCTCGACTTCAATGACAATGCCGATCGCTTCCAGCATTTGAATATAGAGCGCATGCTGGATGTCTGTCACGTGCTGATTAAATGCAATTCCCGATGCAGACATCCCGATTGTTGCGGAAGTGTTCGGCATTACGCGAGCAATTGGCCGGTTTCCAAGATACTGTTCGATCGTTTCAATGCTTACACCTGCCAATACCGATAAAATTGCAGTTTCAGCACCTAAAAAGGGCGCGATGACTTCCATTGCAGCACGGGCATCTTTTGGCTTCACCGCTAAAATGACGAGATCGGCATTTTTGAAATGTGTATTATCTTCCAATAGGTTGACATTGTAGCTTTCGGCAAGTTCCTGTAAGCGTTCTTTATTGGACCGATTGGATATGAACAGGGCGTGCGGGTTGACAACATTTTTATTGATCCATCCATGAATGAGTGCTTCTGCCATCGACCCCGCGCCGATAAATATAATTTTTTGCATAATATATCCCTCCGATTTTTAAATCCGATACCTTTAAACTTTCGTTAAAGAACATAAAAAAGCATTTCCATCCCTACAAATCAGTAAGGACGAAAATGCATTGATTTCCGCGGTACCACCTTTATTCACACAATGATGTGTGCAGCTTCAGCCTTTTTATCGCAAAGGGTACGGTTATGTTGTCATAACGGCTCAAAAGGAGGTTCGATCATTTCAGCGGGCTATGCCGATTTCAGCAAAGACGGCACTCTCTGCAACCTTAAAATAATGTACTTGGCTTTTTCATTGCCTGTAAATTTTGAATTATCCAAAATTATAGTGCTGTATTGAAAAACTGTCAACCTTTAACGTGACGAATGAGGAAAAAAGAGTTAAAATAAATGAATAGTCATTCATAACGAGCGAATCAAAGGGGATTAAAATATGGAAGTACATAAAATTGTTATACCAACACCATATGCAGTAGGTGATGTAAATGCTTTTCTAGTAAAAGGAGATGCACTGACATTATTCGATGCAGGGCCGAAAACGGAGGAAGCATATGAAGCAATCAAATGGGGTTTGCGCGGTGCAGGCTATGACTTGAAAGACGTGGAACAAATTGTCCTGACACATCATCACCCAGACCATGCTGGATGGATCGATGCATTTCCAGGCGCGGAAATTTTAGGCCATCAATATGTCGATTACTGGATGAAAAAAGAGCCGTCTTTTCTGCAATATCATGAGCAATTTTTTAAAAAGCTTTTAATCGAACAGGGCGTACCGGATAAATATGTGAACCGGATTTTACATGTAAAAGGGGAAATCGAATTATTCGGCACAATCCCTCTTACGGGTTATTTAAAAGAGGGTGATGAAGTGCCGGGCCACCCTGGTTTGAAAGTATACGAAACACCCGGACATGCGCAGAGCCATTTAATTTTTGTCGAAGAGGATACAAGGGAAGGTATCGGCGGGGATCTCTTGCTTGAGCGCACATCATCCAATCCATTAATTGAGCCGCCGATTGATTTATCGATGGAACGTTCTAAGTCTTTACTGCAATACAATGAATCGCTGAAACGCCTGAAAAATTTAGGGATATCGAAGCTGTATACAGGGCATGGCGGGGAACTGACACAGATTGAATCACTCATCGATGAACGGTTGGAAAAACAAAGACAGCGCGCATTAAAAGTATACGATCTGCTCGATACGCCGCAGACGAACTTTGAAATGACAACTCAATTGTTTGAACGGATTTACCAGCAGCAGTTAGGGCTGACACTGAGTGAGACGTTAGGGCAGTTTGATTATTTAGTAGATCAGGGAATGGTTGTGATTGAGGAACGGGATGGGATTCATTATTACAGGAAGAGTTAGTTTGGTTTGTTTTGTATAAGAGTGGGAGAAACCATTGTAAGCTAAAATGATTCTTATCCAGTGTGGAAGTTCATGTCGTGGAAATGTTGTAAAAGTTACGGATAAGTGAGTAGTTAGAAATAATACGATTATTGGTTCTAATGGGCATGGTTTATAATCCTGTAACCCCCTCTGTTAGGATAGATGTCGTACCGAGCTAACGTGATATGATTAAGTAAAATACACGGAGGTCGAGACGAAT